>JAVHVL010000653.1:0-4978 GCA_032160565.1 Pseudonocardiales bacterium
CGGCTCCGCGCCGGCGTCACGCTCGAGGACGGGCCGGTGCAGGTGGATCGCTTCCGGATCGTGCAGACCCAGGGGGCGCGGGCGATCGTCGAGGTGGTCCTGCACGAGGGGCGCAACCATATCGTCCGGCGGTTGCTCGCTGCGGTCGGTCACCCGGTGGAGCGGTTGGTGCGTACCGCCATCGGGCCGGTGCAACTCGGGGGGCAGCGGGTCGGGTCGCTGCGGGAACTCACCCGCGCCGAGCTGTCCGAGCTCTATCGCCTCATCGACAAAGTGCCAAATCAACAAGACGGTGAACCGCCAGAGCTATGAACCGTCGTCACGGTGACGGCTGAGCCCCCGGAATCACCGCCGTCGATAAGTCGACTGGCCGTTTGCTGCCCTGCTGACTGCGGCACGACCAGCAGACCGCCCCGGCCATAGCAATACATCTACAAATCGGTAAGACCGCGAGCACGATCGACAAGTCGCTGAGTAGCTTTGACTCGTCGACGATCAAGTGGCATAGCGGTGTCGCTACATGGCGCGGAATCGCTGTACTGACAGGATCGAGGCTGACCGGATGAGCGTGGCGACAGCGGTGGACGGAGCGCAGCGGTGGCGGTACGGGCAGTGCGGGGTGCGATTCAGGTCGCGGCCGACGATCGTGAGGCGATCCTGTCCGGGACGTCCGAACTCGTCGCCGAGGTACTCCGGCGGAACACGATCGCACCGGCGGACCTGATCAGCATCATCTTCACTGCGACCCCCGATCTGACGGCTGAATTCCCGGCGTACGCGGCCCGGCTGATGGGCTTCGATGACGTCCCGCTGCTCTGCACGACGGAGATTGCCGTTCCCGGCGCCATGCCGCGGGTGCTGCGACTGCTGCTGCACGCGGAGTCCGAGCGGTCGAGGTCGCAGATCCGGCACGTCTATCTCGGTGGAGCCGCCGCACTCCGCACCGACCTGCCGCAGTAGCGCCGCGCCTGCAGAGGGCCGCGGCAGTCAGAATGGCCGCGCACACGGCTGCGCCTTCAGATGTAGACCGGATAGTGAGATCAGTCCGGTAACCGAAGGCCAAGGTTCACGGGCAGTATGAGCCCTCTATGCCGGCTTACACGCGGTCCACCGCTGCGGCTGGTCAGCGACACCCCGCCGAGTTACGTATCCTCAGGTGGCCCGCTGCCCTGCTCGCACGCTCGGCGCAGCTCTCGGAGCTGGGCCCGAGTCCGGGCGGCGCACCTGCACACCGTCGTCGGACCCTTCCGGCACCGAATCGAGGAGCGCTCTTCCGTGACGTCCTACGAGGCGCCTGGGCCGGACTCCGTCGACGTCACCGACGAGAGCTCGGCCGTGCCCTTCGCCGGCGTTTTCGCGCTGGATGGCCCCTCCGGAACGGGTAAGTCCACCGTCGCCCGACGGCTGGCGCAGCGCCTCGCGGCTCGGTATCTCGACACGGGGGCGATGTACCGAGCGGCGACGTTGGCCGTCCTGCGCAGCGCGGTGGACAGCACGAACGACGTCTCCGTCGCGCAAGTGGTCGCAGATAGTCATATCGACATCTCGACAGATCCACGCAGCCCGGGTGTGTGGCTCGACGGCAGCCCGGTGAACCGGGAGATCCGCTCCGCGGAGGTCACCGCCGCGGTGAGCGCGGTGTCCGCCGTGCCGGCCGTGCGGGCTCGCCTTGTGGCGCTGCAGCGGGAGCTCATCGACGGGGGCGCAATCGTGGTCGAGGGCCGCGACATCGGTTCGGTAGTCTGCCCGTCCGCGGCAGCGAAGGTGTACCTGACGGCCAGCGCCGACACCCGTGCGCGGCGTCGCGCCGGTGAGCTCGGGGCCGCGGCTGATGTCGCTGCGGTGGGGGCGGACATCGAGCGGCGGGACCGGCTGGACAGCAGCCGCGCAACCAGCCCGCTGATGCGCGCCGAGGACGCAATCGAGATCGACACGACAAGTCTGGATATTGATCAAGTGGTTAATCGGCTTGTCGACATTGCTCGCGGGCCGGATCGCCATGCGTGAGCGCGCGCTCGACGAACGCGTGAACGGCAGCCCTGAGCTGCGCCGCCGCCAGGCGACCGCACGGCGCCTGTTCGGCGGCCCCATGCAAGTCGAGCGACAGCCCGACGATCTACCGTTGAACCGACGCCTGGTCGCGGCTACCACGGAACGGATCCGCAGCGCTCTCGCCGACCTGGTGGGCCAGCGCGCACGAGGCGTGGAGCGCCGAACCGGAAGGAATGGTCGCGTGACCCACGCGGAGCACCATCATGGCTGACGACGGCAGCGTCACGACGGCGGACACCGACACCCCCGTGCAGCCTGTCGTCGCCGTCGTCGGTCGCCCGAACGTCGGAAAGTCCACGCTGGTGAACCGGATCCTCGGGCGCCGCGAAGCCGTCGTGCAGGACGTCCCGGGGGTGACCCGGGACCGCATTGCCTACGACGCGCTCTGGGGCGGGCGGCGATTCACCCTCGTCGACACCGGGGGCTGGGAGCCGGATGCGCGCGGCCTGCAGGCCATGGTGTCCGCCCAGGCCGAACGCGCCGTCGCGACCGCTGATCTCGTGCTGTTCGTGATCGACGGGCGGACCGGGGCCACGGAAACTGATCTCACCGTCGCTCGGACGTTGAGACGCGCGAAGCGTCCTGTGCTGCTCGTCGTCACCAAGATCGACGACGAGCGCGCCGAGCCGGAAACCGCCGAGCTGTGGTCGCTCGGGTTGGGGCAGCCGTACCCGGTGAGCGGCCTGCACGGCCGTGGCAGCGGCGATCTTCTGGACGCGGTGCTTGACGCGCTGCCGGACGCGCCGCCGGATGTGGACACCGAGGGTGGCCCGCGCCGCGTGGCGCTGATCGGCCGGCCGAACGTCGGCAAGTCGAGCCTGCTCAACAAGCTGACCGGCGAGCAGCGCTCGGTCGTCGACTCCGTCGCAGGCACGACCATCGACCCGGTCGACAGCCTCGTCGAATTGGACGGCGAGGTCTGGCGCTTCGTCGACACCGCCGGCCTGCGCCGCCGCGTCAACCAGGCCAGCGGCATGGAGTATTACGCGAGCCTGCGCACCGCCGCGGCCATCGAGGCAGCGGAGGTCGCGATCGTCCTGCTGGATGCGTCGGACACGATCAGCGAGCAGGACCAGCGGGTGATTGCCGAAGTCATCGAGTCCGGCCGGGCCCTGGTGCTGGCGTTCAACAAGTGGGATCTGCTCGACGAGGACCGCCATGACCAATTGGAGCGCGAGATCAGCCGAGACCTGGCTCGGGTGGCCTGGGCGCCGCGGGTGAACATCTCGGCGCGTACCGGTCGCGCCGTGGAGAAGCTCGCCGCCCAGCTGCGAGTCAGCATCGCCTCGTGGGACCGGCGCATCTCGACCGGGCGGCTGAACAGCTGGATCTCGGAGGTGGTGGCGGCTACCCCGCCGCCGCCACGTGGCGGCAAGGCGCCTCGCCTGCTGTTCGCGACGCAGGCCGACACCCGGCCACCGCGGTTCGTACTGTTCACGACGGGTTTCCTCGAGGCCGGATACCGCCGCTTTATCGAGCGGCGGCTGCGGGAGGACTTTGACTTCACCGGGACGCCCATCCAGATCTCGGTGCGGGTGCGCGAAAAGCGGGGCGCTCCGTCGCGATAGGGTTTACCGGCGGTCATTCGCCACCGGGACGTGGCGCAGCTTGGTAGCGCACCTGACTGGGGGTCAGGGGGTCGTGGGTTCGAATCCCGCCGTCCCGACAAATCCGTTCGTGCCCGCACCGCGGGGTCGCGAGCCGCGCGCAAGGGGGTATCGATGTCGACAACCCCGGACGCGGCAGCCACCGGCGCTACCGGCGCCTCGGGCGGCAACGGCGACATCGACGGCACCGGCGACATCGACGGCACCGGCGGCGCGGACCGCATCCTCACGGTGCCGAACGCCCTCAGCGTGGTCCGGCTGCTCGGGGTCCCGCTGTTCCTCTGGCTACTGCTCGGCCCGCACGCCGACGGCTGGGCGCTGGGCGTCCTGGCCGTATCGGGGTTCACCGACTGGGCGGATGGGGTCCTCGCCCGCAAGCTGAACCAGGTCAGCCGCGCCGGCGCGCTGCTCGATCCGCTGGCCGACCGCTTGTACATCCTCGCCACCCTGCTGGGGCTCGTGCTGCGGCACGTCATCCCATTGTGGCTGGCGCTGATCATCGTCGGTCGCGACGCGGTGCTGGCCGGGGCGCTGGCCGCGCTGCGGCGGCGTGGGTACGGTCCGCCGGCCGTGCACTATCTCGGCAAGGCGGCCACATTCTGCCTTCTCTACGCCTTTCCACTGCTGCTCGTCGGGACGTATCACGGAACCGTGCCCGACATCGCCCGGCCGGTGGCGTGGGCCTTCACCGTCTGGGGCACATCCCTGTACGTCTGGGCCGGGGTGGTCTATCTCAAGCAGGCAATCCAACTTTTGCGGCGCGGGGTGCACCAGTGAGCGAACGCCGCCCCGCGCCGGAGCCGGAGCCGCCCAGCGGGCTGACGACACAGCTACTTGTCGACTTGGTGACGAATACCCTGGATCCTGGGTACGCCGCAGCCGCCCAGCGGCGCGGCCCGCACTCGGCGCGTCGGTGGTACGACCGCCCGGCCGTGATCGTGGGCTGCCTTCTCATCGGCTTCACCCTCGTGGTCGCGTACATCCACACCCATCGCGGCGCACCGGAAGCGGCGAAGGTGCATGACCGCCTCGTCAGCAAGGTGCGCGACGCGCAGCGCAACGACGACCGGCTCGCCAAGGAGGCCGACTCGCTCAACAACACGCTGCGGAAGCTGCGGGATGCGGCGCTGTCCGGTGCCGGCTCCCTGGGCAGCCAGGTCGACCGCGAGCAGCTGCTGGCCGGCCAGGTGGCCGTGCACGGTCCAGGGCTGGAGGTCGTGCTGCGCGAGCCGCCTCGCGCGACCAAGACCGATGCAGGTGGGCGCGGCGGGTCCACGCCGATCGCGGCGAGCAATATCCTCACCGACCGTGATATGCGC
>JAVHVL010000081.1:0-9617 GCA_032160565.1 Pseudonocardiales bacterium
GACGTCGCGACCGCGGGCAAGGTCGCGATGAACAGCGCGGTCGCGGCGGCGCTCAAGTCCTGCGTCGCCGGATCCCACGGCGTCGACCTGCGGTGCCCGCTGCCGGACGCGCGAGCCGTACCCGGCACCCTGCGGGCGACGCTGACCGGCCGCTTCGACCAGCGCACCAGGCTGAGCGTCGCGGCCGACCCGCACGGTGTCATCGAGGTCTCGGGCACCGTACAGGCTCGGGGCAGCTACACCGCCTTGGACTTCAACAACCAGCGCATTCCGAAGCAGGGCGCGCTGACGCTGCCGATGCGCGCCACCGCGCCGGCCGTCGCGCCGCTCGTCGTCCGATGGCAGGACGGGCCGTGAGCCGCGTCCGGCGCGTGGTGTCGGCGTTCATCTGCATCGCGCTCGCCGGTGCCCTGCTTCCCGCTGCGGCACGGGCTGCCCCGGGGCCGGCCGACGCGCCGGAGTACTGGTTCGACACCTGGCACATCAACCAGCTCTGGCAGGACGGCGCACGCGGCAACGGCGTCACCATCGCCGAGATCGACACCGGCGTGAACGCGAACCTCCCCGAGCTGGTCCCGAACGTCCTGCCCGGCAAGGACTTCGGCACGGGCGGCGACGGGCGCATCGACCGGGAGGTGAACACGTTCGGGCACGGCACCGCGATGGCGTCGATCATGGTCGGCCAGCCCGGGATCCTCGGCATCACCGGTCTGGCCCCGGGGGCCAAGCTGCTCCCGATCGCGGTACCGCTCAGCGGCACCACGGACGCCGGCCGCGACGACCACCTGCCCCAGGCGATCCGGTGGGCGGTCGATCACGGCGGCAAGGTGATCAGCATGTCGCTGGGCGGCACCCGCAAGCCGAACGCCGACTCCGAGCCGTGCCCGCGGGACGAGCAGGCGGCGGTGTACTACGCGCTGCGCAAGGGCGCGGTGCTGCTGGCCTCGGGCGGTAACAAAGGGCAGTCGTCGAGCCCGGTCGAGGAGCCGGGCGTCTGCCTCGGCGTGATCTCGGTGGGGGCGGTGGACAGCTCGAACACCGTCGCCTCGTTCTCCTCCCGCCACCCCTACCTGACGCTGACGGCGCCGGGCGTGAACATCGCGTCGCTGAGCCGCATCCTCGGCTCCGCGTACTCCGGCGACGGCACCAGCGAGTCCACGGCCATCGCGTCGGCGGTCGTTGCCCTCGTCTGGTCGAAGTACCCGAAGCTCACCGGGCGGCAGGTCGTCGCCCGCATCCTCGCCACGACCGATCGGCACACCGCGAAGCCGGACCCGGCCTACGGCTACGGCGTGATCAACGCGTACCGCGCGGCGACGGCCAGCGTCCCCGCCGACGCGCCGAACCCCGTGTACGCCGCCGCCGACCCGTTCGTCGGACGGCTGGCGGCGTTCGAGAAGCAGGCCGCGACGCCGAAACTGCCGGCGGCCGGCGACCCGAACCGCAGCACCGGTACGTTCCGGATCGGCAATGCGCCCCGCGTGTTCGTGGCGCCGGTACTGGAAGGGCTGGCGGTCGCGGCCGCGGGGCTGCTGGCGCTGATCGCGTTGCTCATCATCGGCCTGCTCCGCCGCCGGCGGGCCCCCCAGGCCGCACCGGCCCGGGCCCGCTCGGAGGCCGGGCTGCCCGACCCGACCGGGTTGGTGTGGCACGAGATCATCGGCCCGGAAAACCAACCGGACACGTTCACCCACTGACGGGCGGAGTTCGGCCGGCGACGGTGTGCGGTTGCCGCTGCCAGGGCGACGGAAAGTGCACACCGTCGACGACGGTTACCGCTAGTGCGGGGCGAGCACCTTGTTCGGGTCGTTCAGCTCGATCGTGCCGGCGATGCGATCCGGCACCGTGCGGCGCAGCGGGTCGGTGAACAGGAAGACGAACGACACGATCAAGCCGATGTTGAAGAACAGGCCGTTGACAATGCCGCCGACGAACTGGCGCATGAACATCTGCCACCATGTCGCCGCGCGCTGGCTCTCGACGTGGTAGATCCGCATACCCATTACCTGCTTGCCGGGAGTCTGACCGCGGCCCCACGCGATCAGCATCCAGATGAGGTAGCCGATGACCAGCGTGACGATGAACAGCACGATCTCGAGCAGGTACGTGCCGATCCGCTTGCCCGCCGACGCGAGCTCGGTGCCAGGAGGTAACGGCGGCATGGCGCCGACGTGCGTCGCGCGATCCATCAGCCCAGGAGGCGGCGCTGCCGGGTATCCCTGCGGCGGTGCTGCCGGGTATACCTGCGGCGGCGCGGCCTGGTATCCGGGCGGCGGTGCGGCCTGGTATCCGGGCGGCGGTGCGGCCTGATAGCCCGGCGGCGGCGCGGCCTGGTATCCAGGCGGCGGTGCGGCCTGATAGCCCGGCGGCGGTGGCCCTTGCGGCGGTGGGTATTGACCCCCCTGCTGCGGTGGGTTGGTGCCACTCGGCGGTGGCTGGTTGTAGGGATCGTTCGGCTGGCTCATCGTGCCTCCCAGGTGCCCGCCGATGCGGGCCGCGAGGATCGTCGCAGCTTCTCGCGGCCCGCGCTACGGTTACCGGCCGCGCGAGGCCCGGTTCAGGCCGCTGATCACGCCGCGCAGCGACGCCTGCACGATGGACTCGCTGACGCCCACGCCCCACAGCACGCGTTCGCCTACCTCGATCTCGAGGTACGCCGCGGCTTCGGCGTCCCGCCCTGATGTCAACGCATGTTCGGCGTAGTCGAGCACCCGCACGCCGACTCCGCCCAGCCCCAGGTCGACGGCCGACAGCGCATCGCAGAACGCCGCAATCGGGCCGTTGCCGACCCCGGTCAGCTCGTGCTGCGAGTCGAACGCCCGCACCGTCGCTGCGATCCGCTCGACGCCTTCGTCGCTGGTGGCGCTGAACTTGACCAGCTCGAAGGCACCTGGGGCGAGGTATTCGCTCTCGAAGATGCGCCACATGAGCGGCGCGTCCACCTCGCCACCCTCGCCGTCGGTGTGCGCCTGGATCACCTGGCTGAACTCGATCTGCAGCCGGCGCGGTAGGTCGAGATGGTGGTCGGTCTTCATGATGTACGCGACGCCGCCCTTGCCGGACTGCGAGTTGACGCGGATGACCGCCTCGTAGGAGCGGCCGACGTCCTTCGGGTCGATCGGCAGGTACGGGATGTTCCACGGCATCGCGCCTACCGGCTTGCCCGCCGCGGCCGCCGCACGGTCGAGCTCGTCGAAGCCCTTCTTGATCGAGTCCTGGTGCGAGCCGGAGAACGACGTGTACACCAGGTCGCCGGCGTAGGGGTGCCGCTCGTGGACGTCGATGCGGTTGCAGTACTCGGCGGTACGGCGGATCTCGTCGATGTCGCTGAAGTCGATCATCGGGTCGATGCCCTGGCTGTAGAGGTTCAGCCCCAGGGTGACGAGGTCGACGTTGCCGGAGCGCTCGCCGTTGCCGAACAGGCACCCCTCGACGCGCTGCGCGCCGGCCAGCACGGCCAGTTCGGCGTCGGCGGTGGCCGTGCCGCGGTCGTTGTGGGTGTGCACCGACAGCGCGATGAACTCTCGCCGCGAGAGGTTGCGGGACATCCACTCGATCTGGTCGGCGTAGACGTTCGGCGTCGAGCGTTCGACGGTGCAGGGCAGGTTCAGCACGATCTCGCGCTGCGGCCCCGGCTGCCAGGCATCCATCACGGCCTCGCAGATCTCCAGCGAGAAGTCCAGCTCGGTGTCCATGAAGATCTCGGGGGAGTACTCGAAGCCGAAGTCGGTGTCCGGCAGGTAGATCTCGGCGAACTTCAGCACCGCGCGGGTGCTGTCCACGGCGACGGCACGGCACTCGGCCCGCCCGTCACCGGGGAAACCGAACACCACCCGGCGGAACGTGGGCGCCGCGGCGTTGTACATGTGCACCGTGGCCTGCTTCGCGCCGGCGAGCGACTGCACGGTGCGGTCGATCAACTCCTCGCGCGCCTGCGTCAGTACGGAGATCCGCACGTCGTCGGGGACCTTGCCACCCTCGACGAGGCCGCGGACGAAATCGAAGTCGGTCTGGCTTGCGGCGGGGAAGCCGACCTCGATCTCCTTGTAACCCATGCGGACCAGCAGGTCGAACATGGCCATCTTGCGCGGCGGGTTCATCGGATCGATCAGTGCCTGGTTGCCGTCGCGAAGGTCGGTGGACAGCCACCGCGGCGCGGCCGTGATCGTGCGGGACGGCCATTGGCGGTCCGGCAGGTCGACGGCCGGGAAGGGTCGGTAACGGTGGCACGGCATGCCGGAGGGCTGCTGGGTGAACGGTTTGCTCATGACGTCGCTGCTCCTGGAAAGGGTGACCGGAAGTTGGTTGTCGGTCGGCGCAGCAGAACGGCCCGCGACGAGGGGGCCGACCGGTGTGTTACCGGGCCTCGCCGCGGCCGCGAAGAAGCAGCGCGCGCAGCATGATGCGGGCCAATATACCTCAGCCCCTCGCTGGCGAGCACCGGCGGATACCAGCCGCAGCGGCTCGGCAAACGATCTTGCCGCACAGGGCGCTGTCAGCACGGCACGGTAAATTACGCAGCAATGGCGGCCGTCGGAATGTCTTCGAACCTCGAGGAGGCGCCCGGCGAGAGCGCCTCCGTCTCCGGCGATCTCGGCCGGCGCAGGGACACCCACGTGATCTTCTGGGGCAGCACCGCCCTGATGGCGGTCGCGGCGATGATCCGCAACGGCTACGTCTTCACCCAGAAGCAGTACCCCATTTCCGACGCAGCATTGAACACGCTGCTCGTGGACCGGGCCGAGCACTTCCAGCAGTTGGTCGGCAACTACTCCCGGGTGCGGATCCACCATCCCGGACCGGCGCTGCTGTATGTGCTCGCGGCCGGGCAGGGGCTGTTCCACGACGCCCTGCACCTGGTGCCGTCGCAGTACAACGGCCAGATCCTCGCGGCGATCCTCTACGGTGCCGTCTTCACCGCGCTGACGATGGTGACGCTGTACCGGCTGACCGGATCGAGGGGGGCGACCGCCGTCGGGCTCGGCGTGGCTTTCCTTTTCGCCGCGACGCACCACATGCTCGGTGACACCTGGTTCCCGTTCCTCTACATGCCCGCCTTCCTGCTGTTCACCCTGGCCGGCGCCGCTGTGGCCGCCGGCCGTACTGTCGAGGCGCCGACGTTCGTGCTGGCCGCGGGCGTGCTCGCCCACGGTCATGTCAGCTTCCTGCTCTTCGTCGCCGTGACGACCGCGGTGGTGGCCGGGTCCTGGTGGTACGTGCACCGCGCCGGGCGTCGTGACGAACTTCGTCGGCACCGGCGCGGAATCATCGGCGCCGTGGGGCTGATCCTCCTCCTCGCCCTGCCGATCGTGATCAACACGATCGTGAACTACCCCGGCGAGTGGCCCGGGTACCTGCACTACGCCGAACACGCCCAGCGCGCCCCGCGCACCGCCGGCCAGATCGCGGACTTCGTCGGGCGGTACTGGGCGGCCATCGGCGTGCCCGTCGCCCTCCTCGTGGTCGCCGCCGCGGTGGCGATCCTGCTGACGGCGACAGAGCCCAACCGCGAACGGCGCCGCATCTTCGTGGCGATCTACGGGTTCGTGCTCCTCCAGAGCGCGTTGACCTTCTACTACGTCGCGCGCGGCGTGGACCTGCTGACGCGGGGGAACGGCTACGTCGGGTTCTTCTACATGACCGTCCCGCTCGTGCTCCTGATCGCCTGCGCCGCGCAGCTCTGGGTGCGCGCCGTGGACCGGTTCGCACGCCGCCTTCCGCGCTGGGCGCCGGCGGGTGCGGCGGCGCTCATCCTCGTGGCGCTCGCCGGCCGCGCGGCCACCACCGGGAAGCTGGGGTTGCCGCACAATCCGCACGCTGAGCTGCCCCAGCTGGTGGCTGTGCTGCGCAGCGATCCGGCGCGCGCCGGCCGGATGATCGAGTTCGACCTGGACGAACACGACGTGTGGCCGCCGGTGGCGGGCGTGGCGGCCGAGAGTTCCAGGACCGGCTTGCCGTGGTGCGTAGCGGTGCCGTCCGGAACGCCGTGGGCGGTGCTGTTCGACAGCTCCAACAGCTGCAAGGCCGGCGGCCCGGCACGGTGGCAGGTGCACTTCTCATTACGCAATCCGCTGCCGGCCGGTGCGCGCGTGATAGGACGCCTGGTCGAGAACAACGCGACGTTCACGGTGTTCGTCCGACCGGGGGCTTCGTCGACGAGCCCGTAGGTGTGCGATACGCCATCATGACGTGTCACATCAGGCGCCATGGCGACGGAGGTAGTCGATGCGCAAGAAGGCGCTCATCACCGGGATCACCGGGCAGGACGGCTCGTATCTGGCCGAGCTCCTGCTCGACAAGGGGTACGAGGTGCACGGCCTGATCCGCCGCGCGTCCACGTTCAACACCCGGCGCATCGAGCACCTCTACGTCGACCCGCACGAGGCCGACGCCCGGCTGTTCCTGCATTACGGCGATCTCACCGACGGCACCCGGCTGATCACGCTGCTGACGAAGGTGCAGCCCGACGAGGTCTATCACCTGGCCGCGCAGTCTCATGTGCGGGTGTCGTTCGACGAGCCCGAGTTCACCGGCCTCACGACCGGGCTGGGCACCACCCGGCTGCTGGAAGCGATCCGGGCCAGTGGGCTCGCGACGCGGTTCTACCAGGCGTCGTCGTCGGAGATGTTCGGTGCCACGCCGCCGCCGCAGGACGAGAACACCCCGTTCCATCCGCGGTCGCCGTACGGGGCCGCGAAGCTCTACGCGTACTGGGTCGCCCGCAACTACCGCGAGGCGTACGGGATGTACGCGGTGAACGGCATCCTGTTCAACCACGAGTCGCCGCGGCGCGGCGAGACGTTCGTGACCCACAAGATCACGCGCGCCGCGGCCGCCATCGCGGCCGGCAAGCAGGACACCCTCTACCTGGGCAACCTGGACGCCGTCCGCGACTGGGGCTACGCGCCGGAGTACGTCGAGGCGATGTGGCGGATGCTGCAGGCCGACGAGCCGACCGACTACGTGGTCGCCACCGGCGCCGCCCATTCGGTCCGGGATTTCGTCGGGTTCGCCTTCGACCACGTCGGGCTGGACTGGGAGAAGCACGTCCGCTTCGACGACCGGTACCTGCGCCCCGCCGAGGTGGACGCGCTGATCGGTGACGCCAGCAAGGCCACGGCGCTGCTCGGCTGGAAGCCGCGGGTGCTCGCTCCGGAGCTGGCGCGGATCATGGTCGACGCAGACCGGGGCGCTCTTCAGGAGGCACAGGAGCACGGGCATGAGTAGCATTCCGTCGTCCTGACGATGTTGAACAACCAATTCCGTTGCAATGGAGCCGAATGGACGACGGATCCGTTGAGCGGGTGCCGGTGGCCGGTGTAGCGTTGCGCGCACCCAACCCGTCCCGGAACTCAGCGGAGCGTGCAGCGTGGCAGCGTCGAATCGCAACGTCCAGAACTTCATCGACGGCAAGCTCGTCGACGCGGCCGACGGCCGGCGCACCGATCTCGTCGACCCGTCCACCGGCGAGGTGTTCGGCTCGGCGCCGCTGTCCGGCCCCGCGGACGTGGACGCTGCCTACCGCGCCGCGTCGTCGGCGTTCGAGACCTGGCGTGACTCCACGCCCAGCGAGCGGCAGCGCGCCCTGCTCAAGTTCGCCGACGCGATGGAGGAGCGCGCGGAGGAGATCCTCGCCGCCGAGTGCCAGAACACCGGCAAGCCGATCGAGCTGACGCGCACCGAGGAGATCCCGCCGGCACTGGATCAGATCCGCTTCTTCGCCGGCGCCGCGCGGATGCTCGAGGGGCGCAGCGCGGGGGAGTACCTGGCCGGTCATACGTCCTACATCCGCCGCGAACCGGTCGGCGTCGTCGGGCAGGTCGCGCCGTGGAACTACCCGATGATGATGGCCGTCTGGAAGTTCGCACCGGCGCTGGCCGCGGGGAACTGCGTGGTGCTCAAGCCCAGCGACACGACGCCGGTGTCCACCGCGCTGATGGCCGAGATCGCCGCCGAGTTCTTCCCGCCCGGCGTGTTCAACGTCGTCTGCGGTGATCGCGACACCGGCCGCGCCGTCGTATCGCACAAGACCCCGGCGATGGTGTCGATCACCGGATCGACCCGCGCCGGCTACGAGGTGGCTGAGGCCGCTGCAAAGGACCTCAAGCGCACCCATCTCGAGCTCGGCGGCAAGGCGCCGTTGATCGTGTTCGACGACGCTGATGTTGAAAGCACCGCGAATGCTGTCGCTGTTGCCGGCTACTTCAACGCCGGCCAGGACTGCACCGCCGCCACCCGAGTGCTCGCCGGCCCGGGGATCGCCGACGAGTTCGCGGCCGCGCTAGCCGAGCAGGCCCGCAACACCAAGACCGGCGCGCCGGCGGAGGAGGACATCCTCTACGGCCCGCTGAACAACGCCAACCAGCTGGAGCGCGTCAGCGGCATGCTCGGGCGGCTGCCCGACCACGCCCAGCTGCTCGCGGGCGGCTCCCGGCAGGGCGACCGCGGCTACTTCTGGCAGCCGACCGTCGTCGCCGGGATGCACCAGGACGACGAGGCGATCCAGAACGAGATCTTCGGGCCGGTGATCACCGTCCAGACGTTCACCGACGAGGAGGAGGCGGTGCGCTGGGCAAACGACATCGAGTACGGCCTCGCCTCATCGGTGTGGACGAAGGATCACGGCCGGGCCATGCGCGTCTCCCGGCGCCTGGATTTCGGCTGCGTCTGGGTGAACACGCACATCCCGATCGTGGCCGAGATGCCGCACGGCGGGTTCAAGCACTCTGGGTACGGCAAGGACCTGTCGGTGTACGGCCTGGAGGACTACACCCGCATCAAGCACGTCATGCACAACATCGACTTCTGAACCTTGGCGATTCGGCGCGCCCACCGGGGCGGTGTGAGCCCTAGCCTTTGCTCATGCACACCATCGCTGCCGAGCTGGTCGCCAACGTCCACACCGTCCTGGTGCACGAAGGCGATTCGGTCGGCCCGACCGACACGTTGGTGATCTTGGAGTCGATGAAGATGGAGATTCCGGTGCTCGCCGAGGTGTCGGGTGTGGTCAGCGAACTCGCCGTGGCGCCGGGCGACGTGATCCGTGAGGGTGACGTCATCGCCGTGATCGAGGAGGCCCAGCCATGACCGTCGAGCAGCGCCGCATCCTGCGGACGGAGATCCCCGGACCGCGTTCGGTGCAGTTGCAGGCGCGCAAGCTGGCGGCTGTCGCGTCCGGCGTGGGGACCACCCTGCCGGTGTACGTCGAGCGCGCCGGCGGCGGCATCGTCCAGGACGTCGACGGCAACCAGCTGATCGACTTCGGCTCGGGCATCGCCGTGGCGTCCGTCGGAAACGCCGCGCCCCGAGTGGTCGAAGGGGTGCAGCAGCAGGTCGCGGACTTCACGCACACCTGCTTCATGGTCACGCCCTACGAGGAATACGTCGCGGTCGCCGAGAAGCTCAACGAGCTGACGCCCGGCACGCACGAGAAGCGCACCGCGCTGTTCAACTCCGGCGCGGAGGCGGTGGAGAACGCGGTGAAGATCGCCCGCACCTACACCGGGCGGTCGGCCGTGGTCGCGTTCGAGCACGGCTATCACGGCCGCACCAACCTCACCATGGGGCTGACCGCGAAGAGCATGCCCTACAAGCACGGCTTCGGTCCGTTCGCGCCC
>JAVHVL010000219.1:0-5774 GCA_032160565.1 Pseudonocardiales bacterium
GTCTGGGCGTCGCGTCCCCAGAGGATGGCCACCAGCGGCGTGCCGCGGGCCACCAGCGCCCGGATCGCCTGGTCTGTGACCGCCTCCCAGCCCTTGCCGCGGTGCGCGGCGGATGCGCCAGGGGCGACGGTGAGCACCCGGTTCAACAGCAGCACCCCGTGCTTGGTCCAGGGCGACAGGTCGCCGTGCTCAGGCGTGGCCAACCCCAGGTCCGAGTGCAGCTCGCGATAGATGTTCTGCAGGCTGCGCGGGATCGGCCGCACGTCCGGCTCGACCGCGAAGGAGAGCCCGACCGGGTGCCCCGGCGTCGGGTAGGGGTCCTGCCCCACGATCAGCACCCGCACGCCGGCGAACGGCTGGGTGAACGCGCGCAGCACGTTCGGCCCGGCAGGCAGGTAGGAGCGCCCGGCGGCGATCTCGGCGCGCAGGAACTCCCCCATCGCGGCGATCCGGTCGGCCACGGGCGCCAGCGCGGCGGCCCAGCCGGCCTCGACCAGTTCGCTGAGCGGGCGCGCCGCCATCGTCAGTCGGTCACCGCCGCGGCGATGGCGTCGACGGCGCTGTCCACCGCGATCTCCTGCCGCTCGTCGGTCCGGCGATCACGCAGCTCGACGGTGCCGTCCGCCAGCCCCTTGCCGACGATCACGATGGTCGGCACGCCCAGCAGCTCGGCGTCCTTGAACTTGACGCCTGGCGAGACGCCGCGGCGGTCGTCGTACATCACTCGCACGCCGCGGCGGTCCAGCTCCTCCGCGATGCGCCCGGCGGCCTCGAAGACGCTGTCGTCCTTGCCGGTCGCGACGATGTGCACGTCGGCCGGAGCGACGGCGCGCGGCCAGCACAGCCCCTTCTCGTCGTGAGTCTGCTCGGCAAGGGCGGCCACCGCGCGCGTGACGCCGACGCCGTAGGAGCCCATCGTCACGGTGACCGGCTTGCCGTCCGGGCCGAGGGCGGTGAGGCCGAACGCCTCCGCGTACTTGCGGCCGAGCTGGAACACGTGCCCCAGCTCGATGCCACGCGCGATCTCCAGCGGGCTGCCGCACTTCGCGCAGCGGTCCCCGTCGCGGATCTCCACCGCGCCGATCTCCCCGTCCGGCTCGAAGTCCCGCCCACGCACCACGAACGCCGCGTGCCGGCCGGCTTCGTTTGCGCCGGTGACCCAGGCGCTGCCCTCGACGACCAGTGGGTCGACGAGGTAGCGGATCTTGGCTTCGGTCAGGATCTGCGGGCCGATGTAGCCCTTGACCAGCCGCGGTGCCTTGGCGAGGTCGGCCGGCTCGGCCTGCGCCACCTCGACCGGCTCCAGCTGCCCACCGAGGCGCTTGAGGTCGACCTCGCGATCACCGGGCACGCCCACGACGAGCAGCTCCCAGTCGTCCGCACCGGGCGAGTGCGTCTTCAGCACGACGTTCTTCAGCGTGTCGGCGGCCGTGAACTCCCGACCGAGATCCAGCTCGTTCAGGCGGGCCACCAGCGTGTGGATCGTGGGCGTGTCCGGCGTGTCGAGCACTACCTGCGGCGGGTAGTCGAACAGGGGGCCCCCCGCCGATGAAGGCCCCGCCGATGAAGGGTCGTGCGGCTCCGGCGCCGCGATCACCACCGCCTCGGTGTTGGCCGCATAGTCGCAGTTCGTGCACTGGACGAAGGTGTCCTCGCCGGTCGGGGTCGGCGCCAGGAACTCCTCCGACGCCGAGCCGCCCATCGCACCGGAGACCGCGAACACGATGCGGTAGTCGAAGCCGAGGCGGGTGAAGATCCGCTCGTAGGCGTCGCGGTGCGCCTGGTACGACGCCGCCAGCCCCTCGTCGGACAGGTCGAACGAGTACGAGTCCTTCATGATGAACTCGCGGCCGCGCAGGATGCCGGCGCGGGGGCGGGCCTCGTCGCGGTACTTGGTCTGGATCTGGAACAGGGCCAGGGGGTAGTCCTTGTACGAGGAGTACTCCCCCTTCACCAGCAGGGTGAACAGCTCCTCGTGGGTGGGGGCAAGCAGGTAGTCGGCGCCCTTGCGGTCGCGCAGCCGGAACAGCGCGTCGCCGTAGTCGGCCCAGCGGCCGCTCTGCTCGAAGATGTCGCGCGGGATCAACGCGGGGAAGTGCACCTCCTGGGCACCGATCCGGGTCATCTCCTCCCGGACGATCCGCTCCACGTTGCCCAGCACGGCCAGCCCGAGGGGCAGCCAGGAGTAGATGCCGGGCGCCACCCGCCGGATGTAGCCGCCGCGCACGAGCAGCCGGTGGCTCGGGACCTCCGCGTCGGCCGGGTCGTCGCGCAGGGTCCGCAGGAAGAG
The DNA here is from genome assembly GCA_032160565.1 of Pseudonocardiales bacterium. Lineage (GTDB taxonomy): Bacteria > Actinomycetota > Actinomycetes > Mycobacteriales > Jatrophihabitantaceae > RYN-117. Next base: position 2,291 of record JAVHVL010000219.1, read on the forward strand.
GGTGGAGAGTCGCAGCACGCCGCAAGGCTATCCAGCCCGGGTAAATCGATTGAATGCGCGACCACCCGTCGTTACGCCGGGCACAGATCCGCACCGCTGTTGCGCCGGACGGAGCGAGGAGGTGGACCCGCCGGGTCAGCCGCAGGTGACGCTCAATCTCGGCCCGAGGGTCGCGCTGCCCTCCTTGGAGAAGTACCCCGCGCCGTCGGCACTCGTGTTCGTGCCGCGGACGGTGAACGTCCCCCCAGTGCTGGGAACGAGACGGGTGACGTCGAGGGAGTACGTCGTGCCGGCGGTGACCGCGCCGAGCGAGACGGGGGCGACGGTGGTGTCCCTGGCCGGCGCGGTCGGCCAGGTGACGCTGCCCTCGGCCCAGTTGGCGTGCGGGTCGGCCGCCGAGGTCGCGTAGAAGTCGCCGCCGTGAGTCGAGGGATCGTTGCTCCCGCTGCCGACCGTGAGCCCCAGTGACGCGGCCGTGATGTCCGTGCAGCTGGAGGTGAACTTCAGGAGCAGGTCGTTGGTCGGGCCGCTCGCGTCCACCCTCACGCGGCTGCTCGTCGGAGTCGTCGAGGCAGCCGGGTCGATCGTCGCGTCGGCATTGAGCACGGCGTTCTGGGGCACCCCCGGCTTCCGGATCGTCGTCGAGTCGAAGACGGCGTTCGTGTTCGCGCGAACAGCGTCTACCACGAGCGCGGTCGGCGACACCGTGACCTTGACGAACTCGTAATAGGTCGCCTCCCGGAACGCGCTCCACGTCGGTTGCGCGATCGTGAACGCGTTGAAGCCGTTGCCGCCCGCACCGGACACCACGTAGGTGACCCCCCCGGACGCGACCCGGGCGCCGTCGCGCAGCGGGTAGCTCCGCTCGTAGTTGTGGCTGTTTCCGGACAGCGCCAGATCGACGTGCTGGGCCTGGAACAGCGGTACCAGGTTCTGCAGGACGGGCTGCGAGCTCGAGTTGGCGGACGTCGAGCTGTACGGCGGCCGTTGCAGCGCGACGATCCGCCACGGGTCCGCCTGGTGGGCGGCCAGGTCACTCTGCGCGAACGTGTACTGGTCGGATCCGGGCGCCATCTGCTGCTCGGTGTCCAGCACGAGGATGTGCGCGTCGCCCCAGTCGTAGCTGTACCAACTGTGGTTGCTGCCCGGCATCGGGAAGTTCGCCCAGAACGCGCCGTCGCCGTAGTACTCCTTGTTGCCGTTGGCCGGGAAGAGCGCCTGCGACGCGAGCACCGGCTTGAATTGCTTGTAGAACCGGGCGTCGAAGTCCGAGTACACCGTCGCGAAGTCAGGGTCGGGCAGCCCTGCCGAGGGGTAGACGTTGTCGCCGAGGGTCTGCACGAAGTCGGTGCCCGCGGATGCGATGTTCGCCGCGTTCTGCGCCTCCCCCGTGCTCTGGCTGCCGAAGTCACCGATCGCGGCGAAGCTGAACGTCCGGCCGGGCGGGGCGGCGGTGTGGAGCGACCCGCTGCTGGACGCGCTGCCGCTCGTCACCGTGTACGGATACGTCGTACCCGGCGCGAGCCCAGCGACGGTCACCGCGTGGTGCCGCACCTGCCCCGCCGGATCGGTCAGCGTCCTGCCCCCGATGGCCAGGACGCCGCTGGTGGGGATGTTCGTCCACCACGACACGATCGCGGAGGTCCCGGTGACGACCGACAGATAGGGACCCCGCGCGATCTTCACCGCCGTGGGCGACAGCGTGGCGGCCGTCTTCGCCGCGGTCATCGGCGATCGGTTGCCGGCCGAGTCGACGGCGCAGACCCGGTAGCTGTGTGCGGACGATGCCGCGAGGCCGTTGTCCGAGAAGCGCGGCGAGCTCGGCCGCTCCACCGTGGCCACCAGCGCGCCGTCCCGGTACACCTCGTAGTACGCGACGTCGCTCGATCCCGATGTTGCCCACACGACGTCGATGCGCGACGAGGAGAACGCGACCAGCGCGACGCTCGAGCTCGACGGCGCGGTAGGGGCGGTCGTGTCGGCGCTCGCCAGGGTGGTCACGGTGGCGGTTCGCATCGGTGACTGGTTGTTCGCGGCGTCGATCGCGACGACGCCGAAGGTGTAAGCGACATTCGAGCGCAGGGCAGTCGCGTGGTAGGACGTGACGGCGTCGGTCGTCGCGATCAGGGCGAGTGTCGACGCCGATGGTCCTCGGTACACCCGATAGCCCTCGACCCGGATGTTGTCCGTCGACGGTCCCCACTTCAGGCTCGCCGCGCTGGCCGTGACGCCGGACGCGGTGATCGTGCCCGGCCGGGTCGGCGGGGTCTGGTCGACGGCGGACGAGGCTGAGGGCGCTGCGACGACCAGGTAGCTCCACAGCAGGATCACCGCCAGCGCGCCGACGGCGAATCGGGTCATGGCCATACCGGGTCCCTCCACCTCGGGGCAGCAGCGAAACGAGTCAGCAGATCGTCCACGCTATGGAGGCGCCTCTCGGCTGCAATCCTCCATTTGGATGAGATGAGGGGGCCGGCCCGGCCGCCGGTGCGGTTATCGTCGCGGCCATGGCGCACTACGACCTGGCGATCATCGGCTCCGGCTCCGGCAACACCGTCATCGGCCCGGAGTTCGACGGCTGGCAGATCGCAGTGATCGAGGAGTCCACGTTCGGCGGCACCTGCCTCAACGTCGGCTGCATCCCCACCAAGATGTACGTCTATCCGGCGGATCTGGCTGAGGCAGTGGGCCACGCGCACCGGCTGGGCGTCGACGCCACCCTGGACCGAGTGCGCTGGCGCGACATCCGGGACCGGGTGTTCGGCCGGATCGACGCCATCTCCGCGGGCGGCCGTGACTACCGAGCGCACGGCTCGCCCAACACCACGCTGATCGAGGCGCACGCGTCCTTCGTCGACCCGCACACCCTCGAGCTGTCCACCGGGGAGACGATCACCGCCGACCGGATCGTCCTCGCCACGGGGTCGCGGCCGGTCATCCCGTCGGTGGTCAGCGCGTCCGGCGCGCCGTTCCACACGTCGGAGACCGTCATGCGCATCGACGAACTGCCCGAGCGGGTGGCGATCCTCGGCGGCGGCTACATCGGCGCGGAGTTCGCGCACATCTTCGCGGCGTTCGGCGCCCAGACCACCCTGATCGCGCGCGGCAAGCCGCTGCTGCGGCATCTGGACCACGACATCGCCACCTGGTTCACCGAGCTGGCCAAGCAGCGGTGGGACGTCCGCCTGCACACCGGCGTCGACGCGGTGTCGCGGCATGGCAACGGGGTGCGGCTCGAGCTCGCCGACGGCTCGGTGATCGAGGCGGATCTGCTGCTGGTGGCCACCGGGCGGACGCCGAACTCGGACGGGATGAACCTGGCGTCCGCCGGCGTCGCGGTCCACCCGGACGGCCGGATCATCGTCGACCGCTACCAGCGGACGTCGGCCGAGCACATCTGGGCCCTCGGCGACGTCTGCTCGCCGCATCAGCTCAAGCACGTGGCCAACCACGAGGCTCGGGTGGTGGCGCACAACCTCGCCCA
>JAVHVL010000634.1:0-7827 GCA_032160565.1 Pseudonocardiales bacterium
CACCACTGTGGGGCGGCGATCAGCTGGTGTGCTCCACGCTGATGTTGCCGTCGGTCAGGTGCACCGTCACGGTGAGCGGAGCACCCGTGGCGCCGGCGGGCGGCAGGATGGTGCGGTTGACGTTGAAGCCGCCCGCGCGCATGCCGGAGTCGCCGTTGAAGTCGCTGCCGTCCACGGTCACGTCACCGATGTGGACGTTGGCGTCGACGGTGAGGTTCATCGTCGACGGCGCGAGGATCCGCACCTGCCCGGCGCCCAACCGGATGTCGACCGACCGTGCCGAGTCCAGCGTGCCGAGGTGTCGCAGGTCGAGCACGCCCTGCCCGAACGCCAGGCGGTAGTCGGCCCGCAGCGCGGACACCGTCGTCGGCGTCCAGGCGCGCTGCCCCGTTCCGTCGTGCAGGCTCGCCCGGCTGCCGCCGAACGCGACCAGCCCGACCACGGTCGGGATCAGCAGCGTGGCGAGCGTCCACGGCGTGCGGCGCAGCACGATCCCGACGAGCAGCCCGGCGCCCACGATGATCAGCGTCGCCCAGAAGTAGCTGGGTAGCGCGATCCCGCTAGCGGCGTCGATCGCGGCGAGGATGCCGAGCGTGACGACGAGGGCCCCCACCGTCGCCAGGCGCACCGGCATCGCCCGGCGGCGGCGCAGCCGGCTGGCCTGCTTGGCCTCGACGATCCACTGACGGGTGTCGCCCACCCAGGCCGGGCGCTGCGCCGCGGCGCGGTCGGCGGACGGGTCCGCGGGCGCCCCCTTCGCGAGGTTGACCGGGCTGGTCGCCGCATCGTCCGGCGCGACGGGGGGTGGCGGGTAGTCCTGCGCCGCGCGGCCCCGACGTCCGAAGATCACGACAAGCACGATCACGACGGCCACCACCGGGAAGAACCGCCCGGGTGCCCACCAGCTGAACGCGACGCCCCACAGCAGCAGGCCGGCCGCGATCGCCACGAGCCAGACCGGGACGCGGCGGCGGCGCAGCTCGGCGATGAACCGGTCGATCGGCGCGTTCACCGTCCCCTGCTCCGGGATGGCCGCCCACGCGAGCAGGTAGGCCAGCACGCCGGCGCCGCCGAAGAAGGCGGCCGTGGCGAAGAGGACCCGGAACAGCACCGGATCGACGGCGAAGTACTCGCCGAGGCCACCGGCCACGCCGGCGCCGACCCGGTCGGTCCGGCTGCGGCGCAGCACGCGCTGCGGTGGCAGTGGGTTCGTCGGCGGGGGAGGAGGCGTGGGTGGCGGGGCGTACCCGCCGATCTCGTGAGTCGTGGTCATGGGCTCAGATTGCACTTCGCCGTGCCTCAGCCACATCGGGTGAGGCCCTGAATTGCACCCTGAGACGTTGCATGGGGGCCTTACCTGATGCCGATCGGGCCCGCGACCAGGATCATTGGGTATGTGACCACCACTGCCGTGCCGACGCGCCGCCTGTACCGGCGCCCGGACCGCGGACTGATCCGGGGCGTGGGTGGGGTCGCGGCGGGCATCGCGGAGCACATCGGCGTGCGGCCGATGCTGGTACGGATCGTCTTCGTGTTGCTGGCCTCCGCGGGCGGGCTCGGCGTGGCGCTCTACGGCGCGTACTGGATCGTGCTGCCGAGCGTCGACGACGCCCCGCGCAACCGGATCCCGGTGTGGCTCGAGTACGTGCTCGCCGCGCTCGCCGCTGCCGTCGTGCTGTCGTCCGTCGCGTACGTCAAGCCGCTCGGCGGCATCTTCGTTCCGACGGTGCTCGCCTGCCTGGGCGGCGCGCTCATCTGGCGGCAGGCCTCCGAGCCGGAGCGCGACAGGTGGCGGCGGCTGTCGCGCACATCCCTGTCGGCCGGCGGCGCCGACCGGGTCGGGCGGCTGCGGCTCGTGGCCGGAGCGGCGCTGGTCGTCGGCGGCGCGGTGCTGGTGCTGGCCCGCGCGGACTTCACCGCGATCCGCGACGGCCTGCTCGCGATGTCCGTGGCTGTGGTCGGCGTTGTGCTGCTCAGCGGCCCCTGGTGGATGCGGATGATGTCGCAGCTGAGCCAGGAGCGCAGCGAGCGGATCCGCTCGCAGGAGCGCGCCGACATCGCCGCCCACCTGCACGACTCGGTCTTGCAGACCTTGGCGCTCATCCAGCGCAACGCCGCGTCGCCGCGCGAGGTGGCCCGGCTGGCCCGTGGCCAGGAGCGCGAGCTGCGCAACCTGCTGTACGGCACGCGCACTGCATCCGGCCAGCTGGCCGAGGAGCTCCGGCTTGCCGCGGCCGAGGTGGAGGACGCCTACGCCGTTTCCGTCGAGATCGTGTTCGTGGGCGACGTGGTGCTGGACGACGCGCTCGCCGCCGCGGCCGCCGCCAGCCGGGAAGCGCTCGTCAACGCCGCGAAGCACGCGGGCGTGACGACGGTGTCGCTGTACGCCGAGGTGGAGCCGGAGGCGGTGAGTATCTTCGTGAAGGACCGCGGCGCCGGCTTCGACCTCGACGCGGTGGCCGACGACCGGCAGGGCGTGCGCGGTTCCATCATCGGCCGGGTCGAACGCCACGGTGGTGAGGTGAAGGTGCGCAGCCAGGTCGGCAGCGGCACCGAAGTAGAGATCAGGATGCCGCTCCGATGACCGCAAGAAGCGCAGAACGAGGCAGCGGCGGCGGGGGTGCGCCGTGACCACCCGAGTCGTACTCGTCGATGACCACGCCATGTTCCGGTCCGGCGTACGGGCCGAGCTGGGTGGCCGCGTCGACGTCGTGGGTGAGGCCGGAACGCCGAGCGAGGCAGTGGAGATCATCCGGGCGGCGGCGCCGGATGTCGTGCTGCTGGACGTGCACATGCCCGACGGCGGCGGGCTGGCCGTGCTCGAGGCCATCGCCGCGACCATGCCGAACACGTACTTCCTCGCGCTCTCCGTGTCCGACGCAGCTGAGGACGTCATCGCCCTGATCCGCGCGGGCGCCCGTGGTTACGTCACGAAGACGATCTCCGCCGACGACCTGGCCGACGCGATCAATCGGGTGTCCGACGGGGACGTCGTGTTCAGCCCGCGGTTGGCCGGCTTCGTGCTCGACGCGTTCCGCGGTGCCCCCGTGGCGCCATCGGTGGATCCGGAGTTCGATCAGCTGACCCCCCGGGAACGAGAAGTGCTGCGGCTGCTCGCCCGGGGCTACGCCTACAAGGAGATCGCGGCGGAGCTGTTCATCTCCATCAAGACGGTGGAGACGCACGCGTCCAACGTGCTGCGCAAGCTGCAGCTGTCCAGCCGGCACCAGCTGACGCGCTGGGCGGCCGATCGCCGGATGATCTGACCTGCTGTTCTGACGGGCTCTTCTGACCGGGTGGGTCAGCGCTCGCCGCGGCAGACCTGCAGCACCGCGTCGGCCAGGTGCGGACCCTGCGGCCCGAGCGCGGCGCGGTAGCTGTCGAGGATGACCCGCTCGCGGCCGAGCTCGACCCGGGTGCCGCCGGCGTTCATGCGGGCGGTCTGGATGCGCTGCGACAGGCGGGTCCGCTCGGCGACGAGTCGCACGATCGCCTCGTCGAGCGCGTCGATCTGATTGCGCAGGGTGGGGATGGCGTCGGCTGACTCGAGCTCGGCCGAGCTCGCTTCGGCGGCATTCACGGCGGTGGTCATCGAAATCCCTTTCGCTGGCGCCCGGTCCGAGTGCCGCAAGACGAAAAACGCCCCGGGGCTCTCGGGCCCGGGGCGTCGATTGGTTGAGTGGTCAGCCAGAAACGACGGGCACCGAGGCGCGGCACCCGTAGAAAAACTCGTATGCGTGGCGTAGCACGTGTCGATGGTGGCATGCCCTCCCACGCTGCGGCAAGCCCATCCCGTCAGGTGAGACGAGCGCCGGCCCCGGACCCTCGGCGGCGCACGCGGCTGACGGTGCCCGCACGTACCCTGAGAACACGATGACCAGCGACGTGAACAGCCTCTTCGACGTGCCCGCGCAGGAGCGCCCCCGTACCCGCCTCGCTGTGGACCCGGCCAAGCTGCTCGACGGGCTGAACCCGCAGCAGCGCGCGGCCGTGGTGCACGAGGGCGGCCCGCTGCTCATCGTCGCCGGGGCTGGCTCGGGCAAGACCCGCGTGCTGACGAACCGCATCGCCTACCTGCTGGCCGAGCGCGGCGCGCAGCCCGGCGAGATCCTCGCGATCACGTTCACCAACAAGGCCGCCGGCGAGATGAAGGAGCGGGTCGCGGCACTCGTCGGAGGGCGTGCGCGGTCGATGTGGGTGAGCACGTTCCACTCGATGTGCGTGCGGATCCTGCGGGCCGAGGCGAAGACGCTCGGCCTGAAGACGTCGTTCTCGATCTACGACGCCCACGACTCCCGGCGACTGATGACGATGGTCGGGCGCGAGCTCGACCTAGACCCGAAGCGGTACCCGGCACGCTCCCTGTCGGCGCAGATAAGCAACCTCAAGAACGAGCTGGTCACCCCGGAGGCCTGGGCGGACAAGGCCAGCAACGCGCACGAGAAGGTGCTGGCCGAGGCGTACCGGCGCTACCAGCAGCGGCTGGTCGAGGCGCACTCGCTGGACTTCGACGACCTGATCATGACCACGGTGCGGTTGTTGCAGGATCACGCCGACGTAGCCGAGCACTACCTGCGCCGGTTCCGCCATGTGCTCGTCGACGAGTACCAGGACACCAACCACGCGCAGTACATGCTCGTCCGCGAGCTCACCCAGCCGGTGATCGGCCTGCCGCCCGCTGAGCTGGCCGTGGTGGGCGACGCCGACCAGTCCATCTACGCCTTCCGCGGCGCGTCGATCCGCAACATCCTCGAGTTCGAGCGCGACTACCCCAACGCCACGACGATCCTGCTCGAGCAGAACTACCGCTCCACGCAGACGATCCTCTCCGCGGCAAACTCCGTGATCGCGCGCAACCCCGACCGCAAGCCCAAGAACCTGTGGTCGGAAGCCGGCGCCGGCGAGCAGATCCAGGGCTACGTCGCGGAGAACGAGCACGATGAGGCGGCCTGGGTCGCGCAGCGGATCGACGAACTGTCCGACGAGCACGGTGTGCGGCCGTCGGATGTCGCGGTGTTCTACCGCACCAACGCACAGTCCCGCGTGTTCGAAGAGGTCTTCATCCGCGTCGGCATGCCGTACAAGGTCGTCGGTGGCGTGCGCTTCTACGAGCGGCGCGAGGTCCGTGACGCGCTGGCGTACCTGCGCGTCATCGCCAACCCGGACGACGTCGTGAGCCTGCGGCGCATCCTGAACACGCCACGCCGCGGCATCGGCGACCGCGCCGAGGCGTGCGTGCAGGTGCTCGCCGAGCAGGAGCGCATCTCCTTCGGGGCGGCCCTGGAGCGCGCCGACGAGGCGTTCGGCCTGGCGGCCCGCTCGCTGAACGCGATCCGCGACTTCACCACGATGCTCACCGACCTGCGCGGCGTCGCGGCCGGGCCGGACGGCACCCCGAGCTCGATCCTCGAGGCGGTGCTGGACAAGACCGGCTACCTGCGTGAGCTGGAGGCCAGCCGCGACCCCCAGGACGAGGGGCGCGTGGACAACCTGCGCGAACTCGTCAGCGTGGCGCGCGAGTTCGAGGAGCAGCGTGCGGGCACCGACGAAGCCACGTCGCTGGACGCCTTCCTGGAGCAGGTCTCGCTCGTGGCCGACGCCGACTCGATCCCGGACGCCACCGGCGGCGTGGTGACGCTGATGACGCTGCACACCGCGAAGGGGCTGGAGTTCCCGGTCGTGTTCCTCACCGGGCTGGAGGACGGCATCTTCCCGCACATGCGCACGCTCGGGGATCCGGCCGAGCTGGCCGAGGAGCGGCGGCTGGCGTACGTCGGCATCACCCGGGCCCGCGAGCGGCTGTACCTGTCCCGGGCCCTGTCCCGCTCGGCCTGGGGTGCGCCGTCCTGGAACCCGCCGTCGCGCTTCCTCGACGAGGTCCCCGGCGAGCTGGCCGTGTGGAGCGGCGAGGTCGACCGGCAGCCGTTCATCGGCGGCTACGGAGACGAGCCGTCGCGGTACGGCGACCACGGCTACCGCGCCGGCGGACCGCGCCGCTCGGCCCAGGAGCAGTTGGCCTCCTCGAAGCTGGCCGCCGGCGGGCTGCGCGGCGGCGTCGGCAACCGAGCGGTGCCGTCACTCGACCCGGGTGACCGGGTCACCCACGACGCCTGGGGGCTCGGCACAGTCGTTGCCACGCGCGGGGCGGGCGACGGTGCGCAGGCGCAGATCGACTTCGGTAGCTCCGGCGTCAAGTGGCTGATGCTGCGCTATGCCCCGGTCCAGAAGCTCTGACGCCCCCGTCCAGAAGTGCTTGAGCTCAGCCAGCCTTGCCCGTGCCCAGCGGCGTGCAGGCCGGCGACGGCCCGGCGTAGTCCGGCGACTGCATGACGACGAACGTGCTCTCGCGGAACACGATCGTGTAACCGTCGACGAGCGCCTGGCCGTACACGTCGTCCGGCTTGGGCGCCGGAGGATTGCCACCGGTGTCCGGCGCGAACATGTCGATCGCGATGAAGTCCGGGTCAACGGTGCGAGTCGCCGGCACGGTGGTCCAGTCGCGGCCGGTCAGGTGCGGCACGAGGTGGTTGTCCGCCGCGACGCAGACGTTGTGCGGCAGCCACTTCACGACGTCGTTGGCCGCTTGCTCCCAGTCGGCCGGCTGGTTCGCGTAGGGGCGGCGCAGCTCGGTGACCGGCACGATCCGGTAGTGGTCGCCGATGAAGATGAGCACCAGCGGCGTGGCGGCCAGGACGGCCGCCAAGCCACGTCGCAGCACAGTCGCGAGGCGCTCCGGCTCGAACAGCCCCAGCCGCTGCGCGCCGTCGACCATCGCCATGACGAGGATCAGCCAGGGCAGCGCGTTGTAGTGGAACGTGCCGGTCCACAGGTTGGGCCGCGTGTTGAAGAACCGCTCCGCTAGCAACGGCACTGTCAGCAGGGCGTACGGCGAGCGCAGTGGCAGCAGGGCGAGCGGCAGGATGAGGAAGGCCATCGTCTGCGCCTTCACTTCGGGGGTGAAGAACACATTGGCGGCATGCCAGGGGTGCGTGACGACGTTCGCCACCGCCGAAGAGAGCGACGGGCCGAGCGAGCCGAACTGGTTGCCGTAGACGAAGCCGTGCCCGTCGGCGAAGTGCGGGATGATCAGCGACGTGGTCAACGCGTAGATGCTGAGCCCCACCACGCCCATCCCGACCACCTGCCGAAACCGGCCACGCCGTTGCGCCAGCACGAGCACGCCGAACAGCGCGACCAGCAGCCCCATGTCCTCGCGAACGAGAAGGAGCAGGCCGCACCAGAGCAGTAGCTTGCGGTCATCGCGGCGGTCGAGGGCGTCGATGGCCAGCGCGGCGAGCGGGGTCGCGAACGCCACCTCGTGGAAGTCGAAGTCGATCAGACCCTGCAGCGGCCAGCCGAAGCCGTACGCCGCCGCGACCAGCAGCGACATCCCCTCGCTCGTCCGGCGGCGGGTGAACCGGTACACGACCGGGATCGAGGCGGCGGTCAGCACGGCCTGGGCGATCAGCAGCATGCCGACGTCGTCCCAGATCCAGTACAGCGGGGCCAGCACGGCGATGATCGGGTGGAAGTGGTCGCCGAAGATGTTGTAGCCGGCGCCCTTGAGCGGCACCATCGGCGCCTGGAAGTGCGCGTAGGCCCGCACGGCCTGGTCGAAGATGCCGAGGTCGTAGCCGGTCGTCAGGTAGGCGGCCTGGTCCGCGAACGCGTGGTAGACGTAGAACGCCAGGCAGGCAAGAGTCAGTCTCTTAGTTCAGTATTTTGAATACCTTAAACCGGTTAACGAATCGGAGGTTTTAGTCATCCCAATGAAGGCATTCAACCTAGTCTTGGGCTTGCCATGGCAAGAAACCCGGAAATCGACTG
>JAVHVL010000298.1:0-4375 GCA_032160565.1 Pseudonocardiales bacterium
CAGCCTCAGACCAGCGAATCTATCCAACGCTCAAGCCGGCGGCCCTCGCGGAGGGCTAGATCGGGATCTCGGAACGTGTTGCTGAGCAGCAAGGCGCCCTGCCAAGCGGCGATCAACGCAACCGCCAACTCACGGGCATCGCGTCGACCCATCTCACGAAACTGCCCCTCCGCCCAGCGGAGCGGCAGCTCCAGTAACTCTGCGGAACTGCGCTGGAGATCGTCGTCACGTTTGCCCAGTTCCTGGCAGAGGCCACCGTGCGGGCAGCCGTACCGGGCTCCTACGTCGCGCTTCTCGACGATCGCTCGGACGAAGCCCTTTAGCCGGGTCTGAGGGCTGCGGTATCGCTCGAGCGCGGCGAGCATGTGCTCGATGGCGTCCAAGTTGGCGGCAACTGCTGCCTCGACCAGCTCGTCTTTGGTCTTGAAGTAGTAGTAGACGTTGCCCGGCGGCACGTCCGCAGCCTCGGCGACGTCGGCGATCGTCGTCCGCTCGACGCCCTGCTGATGCAGAAGAGTTCGCGCGCTCGCTACGAGGCGTTCCCGTTTGCCCGCCGTCGACTCTGTCGTCGAGTCAGTCATCCCACTGAAGAATAGCTTCCGCGCACCAGACGGGAGGTTGTTCTGATATTAGTCAATTTACTAACTAACTTAGGGAGTCTCGTATGAACTTAAGCGAGGCCAGCTCGGCGAGCTCGAAACTGAAACCAACGCGTGAAGCGCGCCACATTCGGGCGGTGACAGCATCGGTGATGCACCTTGGTTGCACGCTGCGTGTCTCTTCTCTGTCCACCGCAGAAAGAGTTCATGGCGTGGCGTGGATTAGTCACCGTTGTCGGCTGGTCACGCTGCTCGGGAATGAAACAGCTAAAGACCGCGAGCTTCCAACGGATTGCGGATGGCATTCACACGCCGGCCAACGCATGAACGTCCGTCTTTCTCATCGTCGATCGATCAACGCTCACTGAGGTGGCGATGGCGATTGACCCTCGGCTTTTGCGTTCGTTTGCGATCCTGGCGGAGGAGCTGCATTTCGGCAGGGCAGCTGAGCGTTTGAACATTGCGCAGCCTGGGTTGTCTCAACAGATCAGGCGCCTCGAACGGCAGGTTGGCTCGCGCTTGTTCACGCGCGACAGTCGAGCTGTGGAACTGACCGACGTTGGTCGGGCGATGCTCGAGCCCGCGCGGGCGGCGATTCGGGCGGTAGAACAGGCTGAGCGGGCAGCACAAGAGGCGGCACGAATTGCCAGACACCCGCTTCGCGTGGGGGTTGCCTTCGAACTCGAGGACATCGTGGCAGCCGTGGGCTCCTATGCGGCGAAGCATTCCGAGGTGCAGCTGTGGGTCGCTCGGATGTACGAGTCGCAAGGACATGCGATGCTCACCGGCGGGCTTATCGACGCGTTCGTCGGACTTGGGCCAACCGAGGACTCCGGTGTCAGCCGTATACGAGCGATTGACGTTCCGCTCTTCGCACTCCTAGGACTCAAACACCCACTCGCGGCCCGTTCCTCAGTGCCGCTTGACGTGTACCGCCAGTCGCCGATCGCCATCTTCGCCCGCGATCATGCGCCAGGTCAGTTTGACCATTACGTCGACGTGTTTTCGCAAGGGGAAGGCCGCCAAGCGCTCTCATTGCGCGAATTCCGACCGAGCGGAACCGGATCTAGCTCAGAGATCATCGATGAGGTCGCTGCGGGCCATGCCGTCGGGTTTGGCTGCCCCGCGAGCCTGGCGTTGCGAGCTCACCACTTACGGTTGTTGCCGTTCGATCCGCCGCTGTTTCTTCCAACGTATATGTGGTGGCAGCCCGAACGCTCCGTCGTCGTCGATACGTTCGTAGAGGACATGGCCGCACGCCCCAAGGCGGTGCTGTTATAGCGAGAGCGCGAATACGAGCGCGACGCTCAACTCGACGGCAGCACGAGCAGTGAGGACAGTCACCCTCGCGCTTGCCGGCGAAGTGGCGGAAGAAAGTCGACGAGATCCGGTCGCGCAGCGCTCGCATCCGGAACGTTCGCCCTCGCATGCGGCGGTGACTTGCAATGTCCGTTCGCGCCTGCGGGCGTACGGTCCCCCGGATCCACCCTGGCTGGCTCGAGCAGCCGCTTGTGGATCATTCATGGCATGCATCCATTCTCGTGAATGGCTTATTGGCCCTGCCGCTTCTCGTCGGTTACCGTCGCCATCGATAGAGAAGCGCGATCCGTGATTGTCGATGTCGCACGAAGCGGCGAAAAAAGAGATCCGTCCAGTGAGGTCTCAGGTCGTTCTGGCCTCGCACAGCGAGCCCCTCCCGCAAGCCGCGTGGGTCGGAACTGCCGACCGGGATTGCCCGGTCGCCGCTACACCCTCGATCTGGCCCTGGAGGCTCATGGTGGAAGCACGTCTTGCGAATTCGGACCACGTTGGCGCTCCGGCGCCACGCGCGTCGAACTTGATGCGCTGCGTCAACAGCAGTATGAGAGAAATCTCGGGAACGGTTACTGAGTCCGAGTTGCTTCCGTTCTTTTGCGAATGCCGGACGCCGACGTGCTACTCGGTCGTCTGGATGTCAGCGGGCGCGTTTGATGCGAAGGTTGCAACGGAGAGGGGCTGGATGTTGCTTGATGGTCATGAGCCTTCAGCTCTTTGGCATCGCCGAGACCCTTTGCCGACTCGGCCGACTGTGAGGGTCGCGGTCCGCACCGGTCCACGGAAAACGTCCCAGGTGAGTGTGCAGTCTTCGAACGTGCCCCCGTCTAAGTCAGTGGTCGGTGGAGCTCTTACGAATGAAAGCCCCGGTTCGTGCGTTGGAAAGGGAGTGAGGGCCGAGTGAGTACGACGCGAGTTCGGGTCATGGATGCCGCACCGCCTGGTGCGCCAGGTCTCGTCCGACGCCGCGAGCTGTTCGGTGTCCTCGACCGTGCGCTCTCGGGCCGCGTCACCGTCGTGTCGGCGCCCCCGGGCAGCGGCAAGACAGTCCTGCTGCGCTCTTGGCTGGAGCAGGCGGAGCCTGGCCTGCGGGCCGCCTGGGTCTCGCTCGAGCGAGGTCAGAGCGACGCACAGCGCTTCTGGCTCTCGCTGGTCGGCAGGCTGCGCGATGCGGTCGGCGACAACTCGTTCGTCGAGAAGCTGACGCCTTCGCCGGAGTTCGACGGGATCGCACTCGTCGAGCGTCTCGTCTCCGACCTTGACTCGCTGCGCGAGCAGGTGGTGCTCGTGATCGACGACCTGCACGAGCTGAACTCCGCCGATGCGCTCGCCCAGCTCGAGCTGCTTCTGGCCCAGTTACCACACGCGCTCCACCTCGTGCTCGTGACGCGCCGGGACCCGCGCCTCCAGCTGGCCCAGCTGCGTCTCGCCGGAGACCTGACCGAGATTCGCGCTGCCGACCTTCGTTTCACGCTGGACGAGGCGCGCGAACTGCTCGACGCTGCCGCGATCGAATTGTCCGAGGCCGCTCTTGCGACCCTCCACGAGCGCACCGAAGGCTGGGTCGCCGGCCTGCGGCTGGCAGCGATCGCGCTTGCCGAGCACCCCGACCCGGAGCAGTTCGTAGCCGAGTTCTCCGGCAGCGAGCGTACGGTCGCCGACTACCTGCTGACTGAGATGCTCGACCGCCAACCGGCGGACGTGCGAAACCTGCTTCTGTGCACCTCGGTGCTCGAGCGGGTGAACGGGCCGCTCGCGGACATCCTCACCGGAGGTACCGGATCCGAACGGATCCTGCAGAACCTCGAGGAGGGAAACGCGTTCGTGGCGGCGCTGGACGCGGGACGCTCGTGGTTTCGCTACCACCACCTGTTCGCCGACCTGCTGCGCCTCGAGCTGCGGCGCACAGATCCCGGCCGGGTAAGCGAGCTGCACCAAGCCGCCGCGCGCTGGCACGCGGAGCACGCCGAGATCGTTGACGCCGTCCGCCACGCGCAGGCGGCGGGCGACTGGCAGCAGGCTGCCCGCCTGCTCGCCGAGCACATGCCCGGCCTCCTCCTCGAAGGGAAGGCGGAGACGCTGCGTGCCTTGCTCGCCGGCTTTCCGCCCGATGCGGCCTCGGCCGATCCCGAGCTCGCCTCGGTCTTCGGTGCCGATCAGATAAACCGAGGCTCGCTGGAAGGAGCGACTGCGTACTTCGATCTCGCCGAACGCCTCGCTGCGACGGTGCCGGACGACCGACGCCGCCGACTCAAGATGACGATCGCCTACGGAAGGCTATCGGTCGCGCGCCGGCGCGGAGACCTCGACGGCGTGCTCGATGGTGAGTGGGCCGACTTCCTCTCGGAACCGCAAACATCGAGCGAGATCGAGTTCGGGCAAAAGTTCGGGCAAAAGCTGCGCGCGCTGGCCCTGATGAACCTCGGCATTGTCGAGCTCTGGTCAGGGCAGGTCGAAGCCGC
>JAVHVL010000343.1:0-6601 GCA_032160565.1 Pseudonocardiales bacterium
ACGAGATCTGCATTGCGGAGCGCTGCCTGTACGACGCAGAGGTGGCCCTGCACATCGCGCACCAGACCCAGGTCGACGAGTGGATCGCCGCCGCCGCCGAGCGGCTGCACGACGCGATCGTCGCGCATACCGAGGCGCTGCACGCCACGCACGTCCACTGACGTCAGGCTGTGCCGATGGCGCGGCCCGCATTCGCCGCGATGGCGTCGTGGACGTACCGCGAAAGCCCCGGCTCGAGGTCCGCGGACCGCAATGCGCTTCTCGGTCGGTCCGATTTGTCATGATCGGCCGAGCGACGTGTCGAACCGCACACCCGGGTAACACGCGCGAAACATTCGCGAGCGGTCCGCGAAACAGCGCGCCTGCAACCTTGCGCCCAAGTGCGCGACTCCTGCCGCGCCTCGACCCGACGAGGGAGAGCCCCTGTGTCACAGATGCTGCTCGCCGCCGACACGACCATCGATTCGGGGAACACCGCCTGGATGCTCACATCCGCAGCGCTCGTGCTGCTGATGACTCCGGGTCTGGCGTTCTTTTACGGTGGCATGGTCCGCGTCAAGAGCGTCCTGAACATGCTGATGATGAACTTCATCTGCATCGCCGTCGTCGGAGTGCTCTGGTGCTTCTACGGATTCTCGATGGCCTTCGGCGCGCCACACAACAAGCTCATCGGCTGGACGAGCGACTATGTCGGCCTCGGGAATCCGAATGCCGTGCTGACCCAGGCGTGGGGGACTCTGAAGATCCCGGTGCTGGTGTTCGCGATGTTCCAGTTGATGTTCGCGATCATCACGCCGGCACTGATCTCGGGTGCGATCGCCGACCGCGCCAAGTTCTGGGGCTGGACGGTGTTCGTCGCGCTCTGGGTCACGATCGTCTACTTCCCGGTCGCGAACTGGGTGTTCGGCACCGGCTGGATCCTGAACAAGCTCAACGCGGAGGACTTCGCCGGAGGCACCGCGGTGCACATCAATGCCGGCGCCGCGGGGCTGGCACTCGCGCTTGTGCTCGGTAAGCGCGTCGGCTGGCGGCGCGACCAGATGAAGCCGCACAACGTGCCGTTCGTCCTGCTGGGTGCCTCGCTGCTGTGGTTCGGCTGGTACGGCTTCAACGCCGGCTCCGAGGGCGGCGCGGACGGCATCGCCGGCTTGGCGTTCACCACGACGACGGTCGCCACCTGTGCCGCGGTGCTGGGCTGGCTGCTGGTGGAGCAGTTGCGCGACGGCAAGCCGACCACGGTGGGTGCTGCCTCCGGAGCGGTGGCGGGGTTGGTCGCGATCACACCGGCGTGTGCGTTCGTCAGCCCGATGGGCGGCATCGCGATCGGTTTCATCGCCGGCATCCTGTGTGCGCTGGCGGTCGGGCTGAAGTTCAAGTTCAACTTCGACGACTCGCTCGACGTCGTCGGCGTGCACCTCGTCGGTGGCCTCACCGGCACGCTGCTGATCGGCTTCTTCGGCTTCGACCACGGGTACGGAACGCAGCGGGGCCTCTTCTACGGCGGCAACATCGACCTGCTGGAGAAGCAAGCCGTCGCGGCAGGCGCCGTGTTGGCGTACTCCTTCACCATCAGCTTCATCCTCGGCACGATCATCAAGAAGGTTGGCGGCTTCCGGGTCTCGGAGGAGGCTGAGATCACCGGCATCGACGAGTTCGAGCACGCGGAGACGGCCTACACCTTCTCCTCGGTCGGAGGTGGCCTCACCGGCATGGCTTCGCAGAGCAGCACCAGCACCAGCACCCCGGTTACCTCAGGAAAGGGAGTCTGACGCATGAAGCAGGTCACTGCAGTCGTCAAGCCGTTCAAGCTCGACGACGTGAAGGCCGCGCTCGAGGTGCTGGGTATCCAGGGTCTGACGGTGAGCGAAGTCCAGGGCTTCGGCCGGCAGCGCGGCCACACCGAGGTCTACCGGGGGGCGGAATACACCGTCGACCTGGTGCCGAAGCTGCGTATCGACGTGCTGGTGGACGACGCCAGCGCACCGGCCGTCGTGGAAGCGGTGGTCGAAGCGGCGCGTACCGGCAAGATCGGCGACGGCAAGGTGTGGGTCACCCCCGTCGAGACGCTGGTCCGGGTACGGACAGGCGAGCGTGACGCCGACGCCGTCTAAAACACTCAACGAGGTCCGGGCCGACGTCCTGCGTCGGCCCGGACTTCTTGGTGTCGAGCTGCGGGTGGCGCTGAGCGACGCCTACGACGACTGGCTACAGAGCCTGGTACCCGATCGGGCGGGGGTCGCCCTGATCGCCGTCGGAGGTCTCGGCCGCGGGGAGCCCGCGCCGTACTCAGACCTCGACCTGGTGCTGCTGCACGACGGCAAGGTCAAGGGGCTGACGGCGCTCGCCGACTCGATCTGGTACCCGATCTGGGACGGCGGGATCGGCCTCGACCATTCCGTCCGTACGGCCGAGGAGGCGCTGTCCGTCGCCAAGGACGACCTGAAGGCCGTGCTGGGGCTGCTGGACGTGCGCTACGTCGCTGGTGACCCGAGCCTGTGGGGGCCGCTGCGGGCCAGAGTTCTGGAGCTGTGGCGGGCCACCGCCACCAAGCGCTTTCCGGAGCTGCAGGCGCTGTCGCGCGGCCGGTGGCAGGCGAACGGCGAGGCCGCGTTCCTGCTCGAGCCGAACGTGAAGGACTCCCGCGGCGGGCTGCGCGATGCGCACCTGCTGCACGCACTTGCCGTTGCGCAGTTGGTCGACTTCCCGCAGGCGGTGCGCGAGGCATATCCGGTGCTGCTCGACGTGCGGGGTGAGCTGCAGCGGCACACCGGCCGGGCCGAGGATGTGCTGCGCCTCCAGGAGCAGGACGGCGTGGCCGAGGCGCTCGGGCTCTTCGCGGACGGCGAACCCGACCGCGACGGCGTGCTGCGTCGGGTGAACGAGGCGGCGCGCACAGTCGCCTACTCCGTGGACGTGGCCTGGCGCCGTATCGAGGAGAGCACCCGGGCGCGCCGCGGTGGGCGACGGCTGTTCGGCTCGAGCATGCCGGAGCGGGTCGGGCTGGCCCGCGATGTGGTGGCGCACGACGGCGAGGTGGTGCTGGCCCGGGACAGCATTCCGGCGAACGATCCCGGGCTGGTGGTGCGCGCCGCGCGAGCCGCCGCTGAGAACGCCCTGCCGATATCCGCCTTCACCCTCGACCGGCTCGCCGCGGAGGCAGCGCCCGTGGCCGAGCCGTGGCCGGAGTCCGTGCGCGACGACTTCGTCTCGGTGCTCGGCGCCGGCCACAGTGCGGTGCACGTCCTGGAGTCCCTCGACCACGTCGGGCTGCTCGAGCGGCTGATGCCGGAGTGGTCGGCGGTCCGGTGCAAGGCGCAGCACAACCCCGTGCACCGGTTCACCGTCGACCGGCACCTGCTGGAGACGGCGGCCGAGGCCGCGGGCTTCGCACGGAAGGTGACCCGGCCCGACCTGCTGCTCGTCGGCGCGCTGCTGCACGACATCGGCAAGGGCTATCCGGACGGCGACCACTCCGTCCTCGGCGCCGAGCACGCCACCCGGATCGCGCGCCGGATGGGGTTCTGCGCAGAGGACGTCGCGATGATCACCGCGCTGGTCCGGCATCACCTGCTGCTGCCGGACACCGCGATGAGGCGCGATCTCGACGATCCGCTGACGGTCACCCTGGTGTCCGACGCCGTCGCGGGTTCGGCCGAGCTGCTCGACCTGCTGCATGCGCTTGCGGTTGCCGACGCGGCGGCGACCGGCCCCGCGGTGTGGAGCGACTGGAAGGCCGGCCTCATCGCGGACCTCGTTCATAGGGCACACGAGGTGCTCAAGGGCGCTGAGCCGCCGACGATGGTGCCGCTCGACTCGCGGCGCCGGGGGCTGGCCGAGGCGGGGCAGCTCGCGGTCGAGATCGACGGTGATCAGGTCATCGTCGCAGCGCCCGACTCGGTGGGTGTGCTGTACCGGACGGCCGGGGTGCTGGCCCTGCACTCGCTGGACGTCCGCTCGGCGTCCATCCGCACGCATGCCGGCATGGCGGTCAACACGTTCGTGGTCGAGCCGCGCTTCGGCACGCTGCCCGACCCTGCCCTCGTCCGCAGCGACCTGGCGCGCGCGCTGGACGGGGTGCTCGGCCTGGCCGATCGGCTGCGGGACAAGGAGCGCTCCTACGCCCGCGCGGCGGCGCCCCCGGCACAGCCGCCGAGCATCGCCTGGTTCGACGACGAGGCCACCGACGCGACGATCGTCGAGTTCCGTGCGACGGACTCCATCGGGCTGCTCTGCCGGGTCACGGCAGCGCTGGAACGCTGCCAACTCGACGTCCGCTCGGCTCGGGTGTCGTCGATGGCCGGCGTCGTGGTCGACGCGTTCTACGTGACGACGCGCGACGGGGGCCGGGTGCCGGCCGGGGACCGCCCGGACATCGAGGCTGAGCTCACCCGGAGCTGAGTCAGCCGGTCTCGAGCTGGGCGCAGTCGGTCAACCCGTAGCCCGTCATGAAGGACGCGATGGCGGCGCTGTGGTCGGGGAGGGCGCCGAGCTGCGACTCCAGCGCATCGATCTTTGCCTTGTCCTTGGCGTCGGCTGCGGAAATCAGCTGGGTGAGCAGGGGCTTGCCCCGATTGAAGTCGGCCTCCTCGACGGAGATCCACTTGTCGTTCAGCTCGGGGCTGTCCGCCGTCTTCGCCGCAAGAGTCTTGGCCTGCGTGATGTACGCCTGGAACAGGGCGAGCGTGGCGGCGGCGAAGTCGCGCAGCGCCGGGTAGTCCGTGAGCGACTTGGGCGCGGATGACGCGAGCGTCCTGGAGACGCCGGCGCATACGACGTTCATCCTGCTGACGAATTCCGCCTTGGACACAGTTCCCGAACCGGAGGACTCGGTGTTCGTCGGCGGCACACTCCTCGGAGCCTCGGACGTGCTGGGGAAGCCACCCGTGTCGCTCGACGATGCTGCGGGGGCGCGGCCGTGACCGGTCGTCGTCTGCGCGCATCCGGCGAGGGCGATGACGGCCGCGGCGGCGATCAAGGTTCGCGCCGCAGGCCTCTGGAACATCGTGAACACTATTTCGCCTCCCTGGGGCAGGCACGCGGCCCGGACCGGCCCCGATCCGCAAGGACCCTAGCGATCGCTGCGGTGAACGCTGCGCGATTCGTCACAGGAATGTGGTTTCCGTCCGCGCGAAACGTGCCGGTAACCTGGTGATCGCGTCACGGGCCGATGTCGTCCCGGTCCGGGTGTCCCGCAGGTCGGGCCTCCGGAGTTCCCGAGCCGACCGTCCGCAGGAGAGTGCATGATCCCGTTCTCCGCCCTGCCCGCAGCCCAAGGCCTGTACGACCCGGACTTCGAGTCGGACTCGTGTGGTGTCGCCTTCGTCGCCGACCTGCGCGGGCGCGCCAGCCACACGATCGTGGCGCAGGCCCTCACCGCGCTGCACAACCTCGACCACCGCGGCGCCGCCGGCGCGGAGCCGACCTCTGGCGACGGCGCGGGAATCACCGTGCAGATCCCGGACGCCTTCCTCCGGGCGGTGGCCGGCCTGCAGCTCCCGCCCGCGGGCGAGTACGCAGTGGGCATCGCGTTCCTGCCCGTCGACGGGGCGCAGGCCCAGCAAGCGGTGCGCATCGTCGAGCAGACGGCCGCCGAGGAAGGGCTCGTCGTCATCGGCTGGCGGGACCTGCCAACCAACCCGAACGACCTCGGCCCCACCGCACGCAGCGTCATGCCGGCGTTCCGGCAGCTGTTCCTCCGCGGCGCCGCAGGCGAGGTCGGCATGCCGTTGGAGCGGCAGGCGTTCGCGACCCGCAAGGTCGCCGAGCGGCGCGCGCGCGAAGCCGGCGTGGAGCTCTACTTCCCGTCGCTGTCGTCGCGCACCCTCGTGTACAAGGGCATGCTCACCACCGACCAGCTCGGCACGGTGTTTCCCGACCTCACCGACGAGCGGTTCGCCAGCGCCATCGGCCTGGTGCACAGCCGGTTCTCGACGAACACCTTCCCGTCGTGGCCGCTGGCGCACCCGTACCGTTACATCGCCCACAACGGCGAGATCAACACCATCCGCGGCAACCGCAACTGGATGGCCACCCGCGAGGCACTGCTCGAGTCGGACCTGCTCGCACCCGCTCGCGGGGGCGAGGACGGGTGGAGCTCGGGTGACCTGAAGCGGCTGTTCCCGATCTGCACGCCGAAGCTCAGCGACTCGGCGAGCTTCGACGAGGTGCTGGAGCTGCTGCACCTCGGCGGTCGCAGCCTGCCGCACGCCGTGCTGATGATGATTCCCGAGGCATGGGAGAACAACACCACGATGGAGCCCGCGGAGCGGGACTTCTGGCAGTTCCACGCCTCTCTGATGGAGCCGTGGGACGGCCCGGCCTGCGTGAACTTCACTGACGGAACGATCATCGGCGCGGTGCTCGACCGCAACGGACTGCGCCCCGGCCGCTGGTGGCGCACGTCCGACGACCTGGTCGTGCTGGGCAGCGAGTCAGGGGTGCTCGACCTCGACCCGGCCACGATCGTGGCGAAGGGGCGGCTGCAGCCGGGGAAGATGTTCCTGGTCGACACGGCGCAGGGTCGCATCGTCGGCGACGACGAGATCAAGTCGGCGTTGGCGGCCGAGCACCCGTACCAGCAGTGGCTTCGGGACGGGCTGGT
>JAVHVL010000352.1:0-17630 GCA_032160565.1 Pseudonocardiales bacterium
TCACTCAACGCGCCGTCGCCGGCGTCCTGGCGAGCCTTGAACGAGTTCACCCACCGGCCCAACGTCGCCTCGTTGATGCCCAACTCGCGGGCCACCGTGGCCACCGCACGACCGGTGTTGATCACCAGCTTCACGGCCTCG
The DNA here is from genome assembly GCA_032160565.1 of Pseudonocardiales bacterium. Classification (GTDB taxonomy): domain Bacteria; phylum Actinomycetota; class Actinomycetes; order Mycobacteriales; family Jatrophihabitantaceae; genus RYN-117. Next base: position 142 of record JAVHVL010000352.1, read on the forward strand.
TCCTTGTACTCAGGAGTGAACTCCCGACGCTGTCTTCCCATGACGGACATCCTCACTTACGAGGTGTCCACCGTCCGGGGGCAAGGCCACTTCGTCTTGTTGCATTCGTGGCGTGGCCGCGGAGCCGTCGTCTCGTGCGGACAGTCCGCGGGGCGGCCTGAGCGATTGCCGACAGGCAAGGAAACCGCTGCCCGCAATACCTGCACCGACTACCACCAAGACATGGCGATCAGGCGGCGGTTTGGTGAGCCGAGCAGTCCCGCCACAGCGTCACCTCGAACGTATCTACGGATCACGCCCACGCACGCGGGTACTGGTCTGAGATGGCGGGCCACGGCAACCTCCTGGAATCTGGGGATATCGGCCCTATCCGCAACGATTCCCAAGCTGACAGTGCGGGTTCGATTCCCGTCACCCGCTCCAACCTGAAAGCCCCGCAACTCGCGGGCCTTTGACATTTTCCAGAAGGAACCTGATTCGCGATGGCAACGACCGCCCCGCGTGCCTGTAGCTGACGCTGCGGGCAGCGGGATCAGCGCGTCCGCCACGACGCGATCGCGGTCCGAATTCGTGTGCAGGTAGATCTGCGCGGCCCTCGTGCTCGAACGACCCATCCGCGCCATCAGGTCGGACTCTGGTCGCGCCAGCCGACCGTCTGCGTGCTGCTGTACGCCGGGCCAGACCCCCCGCGGACGACGTACTCGCCGAGGTCGTCCGCGGCGGTGTCGTGGACGGATTGGTCGTCGTCTTGTTCTTGCTGGACGAGCACGCGGCCATCGGCACGACCGCTGCGCCGGCGGCCGGCGCAGCCTTGATTCGCGCCATCTCAGAATGCCTGCGGCCGCACGGCGACTGTTACGAAGACCTGTGGCGCTCAGCCGGCCACGCAGTCGGTGACGACGTCACGGGACGGGACGGCTGTGGTCGAGTTTCACCCGAGTCGACGGCGCCGGTTCGCGCAGGACGGATCGGCCGAGGTAGTGGCAGGCGCGCAGCGCGAGCTCCAGGTCGGCGCGCCGCTCGCCGATGGGCGCGCCGAGCGCCTCCTCGGCCTTGCGGACGCGGTATTGCGCGGTGTTCTTGTGCAGCATCATGCGCTCGGCCGTGATGGTGTAGCTGCCCGTCGTCAGATACATCTGCAGCGTCTCGCGCAGCCGGGCGTGCGGCTCGTCGTCGATCGCCAGGTCGTTCAGCGACGCGGTCACCCAACGACGGGCAGCGTCCCGGTTCTCACAGATCAGGGCGAGGGCACCGACCTCTGCGAACGTGGTCACGCGGGCGCCGGGGCTCGCGGCGAGCGCGAGACCGTACGTGCGTTGTGCCTGGTCATGGGTCTGCCGGAATCCGTCGAGCCCGCCGGCCGGCTCGCCGACCGCGACTCGCACCGAACCAACTCCGTCGTCGAACGCGACCTCCAGCATCTCGCGACTGATCTCCGCGTCACTCGCGAGCGGCAGCCAGATCCAGGCGAGTGCCTCGTCCCGTGGTACGAACAGCGGCCTTCCACGTGCCTCGAGCGCGCGTGCGGCCTGGGCGGCCACTTGTTCGAGGCGCGTCAAGCCGTGCATTCCACCCGGCTCGCCGACCAGCCACGCCACGACGCCGAGATGCTTTCGTCGGAGCCGGTAACCCAGCGCCGACTCGGCCACGTCGACGTCGGCAGCGCCGTCGGTGAGCAGTGCGCGCACCCGTGCGGCCTGACCCGCTGCACGCGCGAGCAGCCACTGGTCACGTTCGCGTTGGTAGGTCGTGATCACCTGCTCCACGACCCGGTCGATGTAGTGGAAGCTCACCGCAACGATTCGCGAAATGACGGCTGCAGTCACTGCGCCGTCGTACGAACGTGTTGCGACCTCCTCGACGCAGGTGGCGAGGAACTGAGCGTGTCCAATGCGGTACGTGCGTGCCAGCGCGATGATCGAGATCTCGCGCTGTGCCAGGCGTCGCACGTACTCGTGTGCGGCGGCCGGCGCATCGACGTTGTCGATCACGGTTCCGTGCTCGAGCGCGTGCAGCACGGTCATCACGTTCTCCGCGACGCTGGAGCCGAGCAGCTTCTCGAGCGTGTCGTCGCCGCGCAGCTCCGGCATGCTCGCTGTGATCCGTCGCCTGATCTCCTGAGTCAGCTCGACCTGCCTCGCGCCGACAGCTGAGCACACGTCTGACAGCTCGCGCTCAACCGCGACGGCGCTCTCCACCACCTGGCAAGCGTATGGCTACTCCCTTGTTTCAGGCGCACGAAGGCGGCCCAGAACATTGTTTTCCGGCACGGTGCCGCCGCGATCTGCCGTTCATAGCGTGGAGGCCGAGCCCGAAACAGGCGGGTTCGAGCCCCAACTTCACCCGCCGGCGCCACCGCCCCGGCACAACCCGAAGGAGTGGACATGAAGCCACTGTCCGAACAGCTCACCGAGCTCGCGGCCCGCGCGAAGAGGTCCGAGGACTTTGTGAACGCGGCGCGCGCGAAGAACCGCACCTACCTCGACGACGAGCGCGAGACGCTGAAGAAGTCGATCGCCACCGGCAAGGCCCGGATGAATGCCGATGCGGCGGTCGCACAGGACAAGACCCGCACGTGGTGGAACGACACCCGGCAGTCGATCGATGAGCGAGTCGCGGAGCTTCGTGCCGAGCGCGACGACCACCGCGCGGCGCACGACCTGAAGAAGGCGGAGCGCCGTGCTGAGGACGCCGAGGAGGACGCGGCCTACGCCGTCGACTTCGCGCTCCAGATGCTGGACGAGGCGGAGTACGCGGTGGCCGACGCCACTCTTGCCCGAATCGACGCCGACGAGCTCGCCGCGAGCGAGTCCGCCTGAACAGCGAAGGCGTCGGCCATGACCACCACCACTGCACAACACCCGGTCGTCGAGGCTGAGGCGAGCCGGCGACAGGAGAACGTGCAGCTGCGCATCGCGGACGCGATCACGGCGTTCGCCGGGTCCATGCAGTTCGTTTACCTGCACGCGCTGCTCTTCGCGGGATGGATGATCTGGCTGGAGTCCAGCCCGTGGCCGACGCTCACGCTGTTCGTCTCACTGGAGGCGATCTTCCTGTCGACGTTCGTCATGATCGGGCAGAACCGGCAGGCGGACTTCTCCCAGGCCAAGGCGAACCACGACTTCACCGTGACAGAACAGGAGCTGCACGAGAACACCGAGATCACTCGGCTCGTCCAGCAGCTCACCGTCGAAATACACAACCACTACGTCCGCCGTGCGCGGGCCGACTCGCACTCAGCAGTTGGCCGGGACGGTTCGCACCGCGGTGAGGTAACCCAAGAAGGGGAAAGTCAATGACAAATTCAACAGTCCGGGATGCGGAGGAGAGGGTCGAGGACGGTCCGCTCGGCCGGTTCCTCGCCCCCGTAGCCGACAACTGGTGGCTGCTGCTGGTCACCGGCGTCGCCTGGCTGCTCGTGTCGATCGTGATCTTCCGGTTCGACTACACGACCGTCGCGGCTGTCGGGGTGCTGTTCGGCATCGTCGCGCTCGGCGCGGCCGCGAACGAGGTGCTACTGGCGACCGTCTCGTCGAACGGATGGCGAGTCGCTTACCTGGTGATGGCGGGGCTGTCGTTCGTCGTCGGCATCGTCTCGTTCTTCCATCCAGGCGACACGTTCGTCGCGCTGGCGGCACTCGTCAGCTTCTACCTCGTGTTCCGCGGTTCTTTCGACCTGATCAAGGCGTTCTCGCTGAGCCGCTACCTGCCCGGCTGGTGGTTGCTCGTGATCACCGCCATCGCAGAGCTGCTGATCGGTTTCTGGGCAGCCGGTTCGTGGAACAACTCCGTGGTGGTCCTTGTCGCCTGGGTCGGCGCGGCGGCGCTGACGCGGGGCATCACTGAGATCGTCGGCGCGTTCCAGCTCCGCGAGGTCGGCCGCACAGCGTCGCGATAGGTGACGACAACATCGCAGTCGACACAGAGAACGATCCCTGCCCGCAGTGTGAGCGGACGGGGATCTTTCTCGTCTCTACGCGGTACGCAGGGTCGTCGCGGGGGTGAGGCGGGCGGCCCGGACGGCCGCGAACGGGCCGGCTGGCATCAACGCGTAATCCGCGGGATGTTCAGCGGATTGTCGTCGCGCAACTCATCGGGCAACAGCGACGGCGGCCAGTCCTGGTATGCGACCGGACTCAGCCAACGACTGATCGCGGTCGCTCCTACGGACGTGTGAGCTGGCGACGTGCTCGCCGGCCACGGTCCGCCGTGCTGCATAGCCCAGCACACCGCAACACCCGTCGGCCAACCGTTCATGATCAGCCGACCGGCATTCGGAGCGAGCACTTCAGCCACCCGGCCGGCCAGCAGTGACTCGTCGTCGGCCGCGTGCAGCGACGCGGTGAGGCTGCCCGGCAGCTCGGCCAGTGCGGCGAACAGCTCGGGCTCGCCCGAGTAGGTCACGACGAGCCCCGCCGGCCCGAAACGCTCTTCGATCAGCACGTCTCGATGCGCCATGAATTCGTCGAGCGACGCCAGCCGGATCTCCGGCTGCACGCCCCACGCACCATCCGACGAGCCCTTAGCCAGCAGCCGCAGGCCGGCCCATACGCCATCGGCAAGAGCAGCCCGGAAGCCCTCGTAGATGCGCTCGGTGAGCAGCGGCCCTGTGACGGTTCCGCCCGCCGCAGCACTGATCGCGGTCAACAACGCGTCATCCGCGGGCACGAACACCAGCCCTGGCTTCGTGCAGAACTGCCCTGCGCCCAGCGTCACCGACGTGGCATATCCGGCCGCAATCTCATCAGCGCGGGACCGCGCGGCGGAGGGCAGCACGACGACGGGATTGATGCTTCCGAGCTCCCCGAAGAACGGGATGGGGTCGGGGCGGCCCGCGGCGATGTCGAACAGCGCGCGCCCGCCCGTGGTCGAGCCGGTGAACCCGACGGCGCGGATCGCCGGCTGCCGCACCAGGTCCGCACCCGCAGGCACGCCGTACACGACCTGCAGCGTGCCGTCGGGCGCGCCCACGTCGGCCAGCGCCCGGCGCACCACGTCACCCACCTGCGCCGATGTGTTCGGGTGCCCCTCGTGCGCCTTGACGACGACGGAGCATCCGGCCGCCAGCGCCGACGCGGTGTCGCCGCCCGCGACGGAGAACGCGAACGGAAAGTTCGATGCGCTGAACACTGCTACGGGGCCGATCGGGCGCAGCATTCGCCGAACGTCCGGCTGGTTCCCCTCCCGGTCCGCGGGCGTGATGATCACGTCGAGGTAGCTGCCCTCGCGCAGGACGCCGGCGAACATCCGCAGCTGCGCGGTGGTGCGGGCAACCTCGCCGGTCAGCCGGGGGCGCCCCAGGCCGGTCTCCAGTGCGGCGGTCTCGACCAGGCCGGCCGCCGCGGCGTCCAGCGCGGAGGCGATCGCCTCGAGCGCTGCCGCACGCCGCTCGCGCGGGGTGCGCGACCACGTACCGAACGCGGCAGCGACAGCCGCGGCAGCGGCGGCAAGCTCGGCCGGGCTCGTCGGGGTGATGGGTTCGAGCAGGCGCGCCGCGGTGTACGGGTCACGGCCGAACAGCGGTTCCGGTGCGACGCCCTTCACTCGACGTCCTTCGTCATAGCTCTCCTTGGGATGGGCGGCACCGCCGCGCGGTCACCAGGACTGGCGCCGGGTGAGGTGCCCGAGTTCGTCGGCAGCCTGGACGAGCGCCGACACGATCTGCGACCGGTGCTCCTCGGTGAGCCGGATCAGCGGAACCGAGCAGCTGAGCGAGTCGACCGCGGGCTGGCGTCCCGGCACGGCCACGGCGAAGCAGCCGAGCCCGGGTGTGTTCTGCCCCTGCTCGTAGCTGTAGCCGTCGCGGCGCGCCTGGTTCAGCTCGGCCAGCAGCGTGTCGAAGTCCTGCACCGTCTCCGGTGTGAGGGCCGGCAGGTCGTCGGGAAGGAGTGCCTTCACCTCGTCGTCGGTTCGGGAGCCGAGCAGCACCTTGCCGAGCGCGGTGGCGTGCGCCGGCAGCCGGCGCCCTATCCGCGAACTGCTGCGCAGGTGGTGGGCGGACTCGCGGCTGGCGAGGTAGACGATGTCCGCGCCGTCCAGCCGCGCCAGATGCACGGTCTCGTTCAGGTCATTGCGCAATTGCACCAACAGCGGTCCGGCCGCCTCGATGATCGGATCGCGCTCGAGATAGGCCGCACCGACGCGCAGGGCACGAAGGCCTACCGCGTAGGTCGAGTTGCGGTCGTCGGTCTCCAACCAGGACCGCGCCACCAGGGTCTGCAGCAGGTTGTACAGGCTCGACTTCGGAACGCCCAGTGCGCGGTGGATCTCGCTCAGCGTCAGCCGCCGCGGCGCGCCAGCCAAGAGCTCCAGCACGTCGATCGTGCGGTCGGCGGACTTGACGCCGCTGCCGGTAGCCCCGGCCGGCGCGGCCGCTCGCGCGGCACGCCCGTCCTGAAGGTCCACTTCCCTCGTCATCCTTCGCCCTCCGCGTTTCGCGCTCTTGACAGCGATGAACGGTAGCCCATAACTTGCACGCTTGCACAGCACACGGAACAGCGTTCACATACAGGAACACACAGGAACACATGGAGGTAGGGTGCCGCAACTCAGCGGAGTGTTGTTCTTCCCCGTCACCCCGTTCGGGGCGACGGGTGAGATCGACGTCGAGGTACTGCGGAAGCACCTCGAGGACGGCCTCGCGGCCGGGCCGGGCGGCATCTTCGCGGCCTGCGGAACGGGCGAGTTCCACGCGCTGGACGCCGGCGAGGCGACGCGCGTCGTCGACACCGCGGTGCGGGTTTCGGCCGGCCAGGTGCCGGTCTTCGCCGGCGCCGGTGGCCCGATCAGCGTCGCGGTCGATCAGGCCCGCGGCGCGGCCCGCGCCGGTGCCGACGGTCTGCTGCTGATGCCCCCCTACCTCGTCGAGGCGCCACGTGCGGGGCTGGTCCGCTACGTCGAGTCCGTCGCGTCGGCGAGCGACCTGCCGATCATCGTCTATCACCGCGCCAACGCGCGGTTCGACCCGTCGCTCGCAGCCCAGGTCGCCGAGATCCCCTCGGTTGTCGGGCTCAAGGACGGTCTGGGCGACCTCGACCTGATGACCCGGATCATGTCCTCGGTCCGCTCGACGCTGCAGGGCACGGGCAAGCCGTTCCAGTTCTTCAACGGGATGCCCACGGCCGAGGTGACCGTCCCCGCATACTTCGGCCTGGGCATCGAGCTCTATTCGTCCGCGGTCTTCTGCTTCGCCCCCGACGTGGCGCTGCAGTTCCACCGCGCGATCCTCACCGGTGACGACCTGTCGGTGCAGCACCTCCTGGACACCTTCTTCATCCCGCTCGTCGCCCTCCGATCGAAGGTTGCGGGCTACGCGGTGTCGCTGGTCAAAGCCGGCGTGCGGCTGCGAGGACTCGACGTCGGCGGGGTACGCCCGCCACTGGTCGACCCGAGCCCGGCACACCTCGACGAGCTTCGCCTCATCATCGAACGGAGTTCGGCGGCCGCTCTGCCGGCTGCGGGTTAGTGGAACCAGACGGCCAACCCCCAGCAACGCCGCTGGGTTCATCAACTCGGAAGTGAGGAAACGTGAACCGACAAGGCGTAATGCGAACTGCGGCGGTGGCCGCAGTGGCGGGGCTGGCCGTTGCCACCCTTGCGGCGTGCTCATCGAGCGGAAGTGCGGGCTCGACGTCGTCGCTGAACATCATCTCCGCGGAGCCGACCAGCGGCCTGGACCCGAACACCGCGGTCACCCAGACCTCGCTGCGGGTCATGGAGCTGATCTACGACACGCTGGTCGACTACGACCCGAAGGGCAACCTCGTCCCCGATCTGGCCACCAAGTGGACGCCGGGCGCGGACGGCCTCAGCTACACCTTCACGCTTCGTAGCGGGGCGAAGTTCAGCGACGGTTCGGCCATCACCGCGGCGGACGTGAAGTTCTCGCTCGAGCGGGCGGCCAAGGGCCAGGCCCTGGGCAACGCGCTCGCGGAGATGAAGGCGGTGGCGGTCGTCGACCCGAGCACCGTCACGGTGAGTCTCGCCAAGCCCTCCCGCGTGTTCCTGAACGCGCTGGCGCGGGTGGGCAATGCCGCCATCGTGTCGCAGAAGGCCGTCGAGTCGAACTCGTCGTACTTCTCGAAGCCGACGGCGACGTCCGGCCCGTGGACGCTCAAGCAGTGGACGACGCAGAGCAACCTCACGCTGACGGCCAACACCAACTACTGGCGAAGCGGCTACCCGAAGATCAAGACGATCCTCTACACATTCAGCAACGACGCCACCAGCGAGGCATCGGCGGTCGAGGCGGGCACCGCCGACATGACGTTCCCGATGGCGCCGAACGATGCCATCCGGCTGCAGAAGTCCGGATCGATCACGTACTACCCCACGCCGACGCCGGGCGTCGTCATGTGGGGCCTGGACAAGTCGAAGCCGCCGTTCAACGACGTCCGGGTCCGGCAGGCGCTGGCCTTCGCCGTGCCCCGCGCTGACAAGCAGACCGCGTGCTGGAACGACATCGGCGCCAACGCGACCGGTCAGCTGGTCTTCGAGGGCAACTGGGCGTACACCCCCGGCTACGCGAAGTACGACGTCGCCAAGCAGGACGGACTCACCCAGGCCGGTGCGCTGCTCGACGCGGCCGGCTGGAAGGTCGGCCCAGGCGGAGTGCGCCAGGCCCAGGGCGTGGCGGGCGTCGCCGATGGTACGAAGTTCCAGGTGACGGTGCCGTACGAGAACAACTGGGCCCAGGCGCGCTGCAACACCCAGCTGCTGCAGCAGGATCTCCAGCCGCTCGGCGTCAAGATCACGCCACAGGCGTTCGACCCGGCGACGTTCTACCCGGACGTCGCGAAGAACAAGTTCGCGATGTACCACGCCGGTGACCAGTGGGCGACGATCGACGACGAGATGCAGCAGGGCTTCACCTGCAAGGGGCAGGTGACCGACCTCATCGCCAAGTGGTGCAACCCCCAGGTCGACAGCCTGATCGCGCAGGCGCAGGCGACACTGGACACGGCAAAGGCGAAGCAGCTGTACGCGCAGGTTCAGCAGATCGTCGAGGATCAGCAGCCTGCCATCGTCACCGGCAACCAGTACGCGGTCGTCGGTGTGGCGAAGAAGGTCCACGGCTACGTCGCCCGGGCCGACGGCTCGAACCGGTCGTTGATCGAGGCGACGTTGGGTTAATGCGCGTGCACGGGTGATCGGCCCGACGATCGGTGCCAGCCGGCCGATCCGCGGGGCCGATCATCCGTCGCGTGGCCACAAGCGAACAAACCTTGGGGGTGGGAATGGTCAAATACACGCTGTACCGCTTATGCCTGTTGATTCCGCTGCTGTTCGTGCTGTCCATCCTGACGTTCCTCTACATCCAGCTGATCCCGGGCGATCCGGTGGCGGGCATGCTCGGCCCCGGCGGAAGTCCCCAGCTGGTGGCCCAGCTTCGCCACCAGTTCGGCCTGGACCAGTCGATCCCCAGCCAGTACTGGCACTGGCTGTCCAACCTGCTGGCGCACGGCCAGCTGGGCACCTCGTTCATCACGCGACAGCCGATCACGCCGGTGCTGATCAACCGCATCCCGGCGACGATCCAGCTCACCGTCACCGGCCTGATCTTCACCGTGCTGCTGGGCTGGCTGGGCGGCTTCCTGGCCGGAGCGTTCAAGGACACGTGGATCGACCGGACGCTCTCCGGCCTGACCCTCGTCGGCCTGTCGACCCCGATGTTCTGGATCGGGACCATCCTGATCCTGGTATTCGCCGTCCACCTGCGGTGGTTCCCGGCCGGAGGCTACGTCGCGCTGAACGTCGACCCGGTGCAGAGCATCAGGGACAGCCTGATGCCCGGCCTCGCGATGGGGCTCGGCCTGGCGCCTTATCTCGCCCGCATGACCCGTGCCGCGACGGTCGAAGTGCAGCACGAGCCGTTCCTGCGGCACGCCCGGGCCAAGGGGCTGCGCGGCAGGACGATCCTGGTGCGCTACGCCGCCCGCAACGCGGTGCCGCCGACCGTGGTGGTCATCGGGCTGCAGGTCGGCTCGCTGCTCGGCGGCCAGGTGATCGTCGAGCAGCTGTTCAACTGGCCCGGGTTGAGCCGGCTGCTCATCCAGGGCGCGGTGCAGCGCGACTACTACATGGTGCAGGCGGTCATCCTCGTCATCGCCGCCCTGTACATCCTGCTCAACCTGGCGGCCGAGCTGGCACACGCCGCTCTCGACTCGAGGATCCGGCTGTGACCGCGACGGTGGCGCCGGCCGGCGCGGTGACGGCCCCGAGCACGCTGGCGGCACTGCGCTCCCGCGGGCTGGTGAACGGGCGTGTGGTGTTCGGAGCCGTCCTGCTGGTGATCGTCGTCGGTATCGCCCTCGTCGGCCTCTTCTGGACGCCCTACGCGCCGTATGCCCCCGACCTCGCGCATCGATTCGCGAGCCCGCGACTGCACCACCTCTTGGGCACCGACGAGCTCGGCCGCGACATCCTCAGCCGGGTGATGGTCGGTGCCCGCACATCACTGATCATCTCGGTGTCGGCGGTCGCGCTGGCCACCGCGATCGGCACGGTCATCGGCTTCGTCACCGGCTACCTGCGCGGCATCGTCGACATCGTGCTCAGCCGCGTCGTCGACGCCATGCTCGCCGTGCCGGCGCTGGTGCTGGCGCTCGGCATCGTCGCGATGCTGGGCGCCTCGGGCACATCCGTCACAGTTGCTCTCGCGGTCGCGTACACGCCGACCTTCGCCCGCGTCTTCCGCGGTGTCGTGGTCGCCGCGCGTGATCACACCTACGTGGAGGCATCGCGCGGTCTCGGCCTGCCCGCGATCGCCGTCATCGGCAAGGACCTGCTGCCGACGGTGCTGCCGATCATGGTCGTCCAGGTCACCACCTCGCTGGCGTGGGGGGTACTCGACGAGGCGAACCTCGGCTTCCTCGGCCTGGGCGTGCAACCGCCCGCCCCGTCGTGGGGCTCGTTGCTCATCGAGGGGCGGCAATACATGTACGACGCGCCGTGGCTGCCGATCGGGGCCGGTGCGTTCGTGGTCGTCGCCGTGCTCGGAGTCAACACCCTCGGCGACGGACTGCGTGACGTCCTCGACCCGAGGTCGTGGACGCGCCGGCACAGCTACCGGAAGGGCGGTGCGAAGAAATGACCACGGCATCGACGCTCGGCGTGGACGCCGACTCGGGCGCGCTGCTCAGCGTCCGCAACCTGTCGGTCCACTTTCGCACCGGCGGTACGACCCTGCGCGCGGTGGACGACGTGTCGCTGTCCATCGAGCGGGGCGAGATCGTCGGCCTGGTCGGCGAGTCCGGGTGCGGCAAGAGCACGCTCGGCATGGCACTGCTTCGGCTCGTCCAGGCGCCGGGGGAGATCGTCGGCGGCCAGGTGGTTTTCGACGGCCGTGACCTCGTCCCGCTGCCGGAGAAGGAGATGCGGCAACTGCGCGGACGGGAGGTGTCGCTGATCGTCCAGGACGCGCTCGCGGTGATGAACCCGGTGACTCGGGTGGGCGAGCAGCTCACCGAGGTGATCCGCGATCACGGCGCCGGAGATCGCGCCAGTCGCCGGGTGCGCGCACGCGACGGATTGCAGGCAGTGGGCTTCTCCCGTCCGGAGGACAGCCTGCGAAGCTACCCGCACCAGCTCAGCGGCGGCATGCAGCAGCGCGTCTCGATCGCGCAGAGCCTGCTGTTGGAGCCACGGCTGATCGTCGCCGACGAGCCGACCACGGCGCTCGACGTCACCGTGCAGGCGCAGGTGCTGGACCTGCTCACGGCGGCCCGGCGCGAGCGGGGCAGCAGCGTCCTGCTGATCACCCATGACCTGGGGGTCGTCGCCGAAACCTGCGACCGCGTGCTGGTCATGTACGCCGGGCGGGTCGTCGAGTCCGGACCGGTGCGGCAGATCTTCCACGCCCCCAAGCACCCCTACACCGTGGCGCTGCTCGATGCCCTGCTGCCGCTTCGCGGCGATCCTCCCGACCTGTTGCACGCGCTCGGCGGTCAGACGCCCCAACCGGACCAGTGGCCCAGCGGTTGCCGGTTCCACCCCCGGTGCCCGCGCCGTGCGAGCCTCGGCGATCCGGCGATCTGTATGACGGAGGAACCGACGATGCCCGACGGTGTCCGGCACGGTGCGGCCTGTCATTTCGCCGGGGAGGGTGGGCTGCGTGACGATGGCTGACCACGAGGTGGTGTTCCGGCTCGAGTCCGTGAGCAAGGTATTCGGCGGCGCGCGCAGGCGGTTCCGGCTGGACCGGTCTCGCGGTGTTCGCGCGCTCGACGACGTCACGCTGGACGTCCGCCGCGGCGAGGTCCTCGGCCTGGTCGGCGAGAGCGGATCGGGCAAGACGACGCTGGGCCGGATCCTCGTCGGGTCGGAGCGGCCGACCGAGGGTGTGGTGATGTTCGAGGGAACCCACGTGGAGTCCTTGCACGGACGCGCATTGCGCGGCTTCCGCAGAAGCGTGCAGATGGTGTTCCAGAACCCGTTCACCTCACTCAACCCGCGGCGGACGATACGGGACGTCCTCAACTCGGGCTTCGCCGCCCGCGGGGTTCCCCGGGGTGTCGCCCGGGCGGCCGCGATGGCGGAGCTGCTGCCCAAGGTCGGGCTCAACGAGGCGATGCTGGACCGGTACCCGCACGCCTTCAGCGGTGGGCAGCGGCAGCGGATCGTGCTGGCCCGCGCACTGACCGTCAACCCGTCGGTGCTGGTCGCCGACGAGCCCGTCTCAGCCCTCGACGTGTCGATCCAGGCGCAGATCCTCAACCTCTTCGTCACCCTGCGCCGCGAGTTCCACCTGACCGCAGTGATGATCACGCACGACCTGCGGGTGGCCAACTTCCTCAGCGATCGCATCGCCGTGCTGTACCGCGGCAGGCTCGTGGAGCTCGGCACGCGCGAACAGGTCATGGAGCGATCCCGGCACCCGTACACCCGCATGCTGCTCTCGGCGGCTCCGACGGGTGACCCGGACGCCCCGCACGACCGGCCGTGGCTGGTCGGCGACGCGGTCGCGGACGGCGGCGCCGACGCGGGGTGCGTCTTCCGCGATCGCTGCTGGCTGCGCCAGACCGTCGCCGACCCCGAGCGATGTGCGACCGAACGACCCGCGCTCGTGATGGTTCAGACGGAGCACAGCGCGGCCTGCCACTTCGCCGACCAGACCCCGCGCGCCGCGGAATCCACGGCGGTCGCCCAGGCCGTCGTCGAGGCGACCAGATGAGGATGCTTCGGATCGGCCTGCTCGGGCACGGCGCCATCGCCGCCGAACATGCCCGGGCGTTCCGCCGAGCCGGCTGTGAACTGACCGCGGTGATGGGCCCCGACGCGGGCGCCGCCGCCGAGTTCGCCCGCGAACACGATGTGCGCCGCTCGGCCGACCGGCTGACCGAGGTCGTCGACGCCGACGATGTCGACGCGGTCGTGGTCGCCTCGCCCAGCGCCGAACACGCGGGGCAGGCCATTGCGGCACTGCGCGCCGGCAAGCATGTGCTGTGCGAGATTCCGGTCGGCCTGTCGTTCGCCGAGGTGCATGCCGTGGCCGAGGCGGCCGGCCCCGCGTCGGTATGCATGGTCGGCCACACCCAACGGCACTTCCCCGTCCTGTCCTCGCTTCGGGCACGTACCAGGGCCGGCGAGTTCGAGCCGATCAGCCTCTCGATCACCGCTGCCCTGTACCGCCGCGAGAACGTCGGCTGGACCGGGGAGCGACGGTCGTGGACGGACGACCTCGTCTGGCACCACACGACACACGCGGTCGACACCGCGCTGTGGTTGCTCGACGACGAGGCCCAGTCGGTACAGGCGGTGGCCGGCCGACCCGATCCGCAGTCCGGCAGGCCGCTGGACCTGGCGGTCGGGCTGCGCACGGTCGGTGGCGGGCTTGCGACCATCGCTATGTCGTACAACGCGATCACCCCGGTGAGCGAGGTCTCGGTGTTCGGGCGAAGCGAGACGGTCCACCTCAGCGGCTGGCAGCACCAGCCGGGCACACCAGGACATTCCTCGAACCTGCTGGGGGACGCCGTCCATACCCAGGCCGTGGAGTTCCTGCGCGCGGTGCGGGAGCAAGCCGGGTACGGCCCGACGGTTGCCGATGTGCTGCCGATCTATCGCGTCATCCAGCAGATCGACGACCAGGTGCGTCAGCAGTACCTGGAATGCAAAGGGGCAGAGGCATGACCGACCAGACGGAGTTGCTCGAACTCGGCGCGCAGGTCCGTGACCAGTTCCCGGGGACCCGCTCGGGTGTCTACCTCAACACCGCGGCAGAGAGCCTCTTTCTCGCCTCCCACGCGCAGGCGATGGCCGCGTACGCCGAGCGGAAGTACCTCGGAGCGCGTGGCCGCGAGGGTTGCGCCGAAGTCGAGGCGGACTGCCGCGCGCTCGTCGCACAGTTGCTGTCGGTCGATGCGGCCGACGTCGCGTTCCTCGCCAGCACGTCGCGCGGCCTCGACGTAGCGATCAAGTCGATCAGCTGGCAGCCGGGCGACAACATCGTCTTCGCCGAGTCGGAATTCCCCACGACCGCCTTCGCGGCGGCGCACCTGGCAGCCTCCGGTGTGCAACGTCGCGTCGTCACGGGCTCCGGCGGAGCGGTGCCGGCCGAGCGGTACGGCGCGAAGATCGACGACCGCACCCGCCTCGTCGTCGCCAGCCTCGTCAGTTACAAGAACGGGTTCATGATCGACGTGCCCGAGCTCGCGGCTGTCGCACATGCGCGCGGCGCGCTGCTGTTCGTCGACGCCGTGCAGGCTGTAGGAGCGGTTCCCGTCCACGCGGGCGCCGCCGACTTCCTGTGCGCCGGCACGTACAAGTGGCTGCTCGGCGCGCACGGGCTGGCGCTGTTCTACGTCAACCCCGCGCTCGGCGACCGGATCACGCCGCCCTACGTCGCGTACCGCGGCGTGACGGATCTCTTCGCCCCCGACCGGCTCGAACGCTTCACGCTGTGGCCGGATGCCCGGCGCTTCGAGGAGGGCATGCCGAACTACCTCGGCATGCACGTGCTGCAGAACGCGCTGACCTTCCTGCTCTCGACGGGGATCGACGCAATCGCCGCGCACAACGCCGTGCTGGTCGAACGGCTGATGACCGGGTTGCTCGAACTGGGCATCGAACCGCTGACGCCGCGCCGGCCCGACCGCCGCGGCGCCATCGTCTCGTTCGCGACGGCGCGCGACGCCGACTTGGTGCGCCGCCTCGCCGAGCGCAGCGTCAGCGTGTGGGGACGCGACGGCCAGCTACGGGCCGCGCCGCATCTGTACAACACCGCCGATGACGTCGACGGGTTCTTGCATCACCTCGCCGCCGTACTTCCCGAGGGGACACCATGACCGAGCCCAGTTACGTCGACGCGCACGCGCACGTGTCCGCGCGGGCGGACACCGAGTTCCTGCGCAGCGACACGTTCCCGAAGGCGCCGTCCTTCACTGCGCCGGTCGAGCACTTCTCGCAGCTGATGGACTCTGCAGGTGTCGGCCAGGCCGTCCTGATCCAGCCGAGCCTGTACGGATTCGACCACTCCTACCTGCTGTCCTGCCTGCGCCAGTACCCGAGCAGGTTCGCCGGCATCGCACTCGCCAATCCACGCGACCCGGCCTATGTCGACGAGCTGACGGAGCTGGTCCGCGAAGCGCCGGTTCGCGGTATCCGGCTGGCACCGCTCGTGGCACCGGATCTCGGCTGGTTCGACTCGTCGACCGAGCCGCTGTGCGTCGCGGCGGCGAGCCTGCAGCTGAGCATGAACCTTCTGATCACCCCGGCCTCGCTGCCGGCCGCCGACACGTGGATCGGCAACCACCCGGAGCTGACCGTGGTGATCGACCATGTCGGACGCCCCGATCTCGACGGGGCGTCACCGGGCGTGCTCCCGGACGGCCTGCTGAAGCTGTCCCGCTTCGAGAACGTCTACGTCAAGCTCTCCGCACTTCCGGAGATGTCCACCCGCCCCTTCCCGCACGACGACGTCTGGCCATGGGTACGCGCCGTGGTGGCCGAATTCGGGGCGGATCGGTTGCTCTGGGGATCGGACTTCCCGTTCACCGAGGACATCGACGGCTACACCGAATCCAGGACCGTGCTCGACCACTGCGTCGAGCTGAGCGCGCAGGACCGTGCTCGCGTGCTCTCCGGGACGGCGCGGGAGCTCTACCGACTGCCCGGTCTCACCGAAGGGACAAGCACATGACGGCCGCACTGCACCTGCCGGCGCGGTACTACCGCACCTACCCGGTCGCGGCACCGCTCGGGTACGCCGAGGAGACCCTCTCGCTGGATCTGGCGCGAACCGTCTTCCTGCTCGTCGACGTGAACGGGCTGGGATTCGACGGGGAAGACGCGGCGGCTGCTGCCGTGCCTGACCTGCCGGCCTTCTACGCGGACCAGGCGCGCGCCAGCCGCGGCATCGTCACCGACCACATCGTGCCGGCCAAGCAAGCGGCCAAGCGGGCCGGCGTGCCGATCGTCTACCTGTCGAACTACCTGTCGCCGACGCTGAACGACAACAGCGAATGGCGCAACCTGTCGCTGCGCGTGCACGACGTCGACGTCCTCGAGAGCTGGCGGGAACCGAACGACATCCTCGCCTACTCGGGCGTCATCGCTCCGGCGCCCGGCGAGTACCTGGTCAAGAAGCAGCTCTACAGCGGCTTCTTCGAGACGCAGCTGGACTCGCTGCTGCGCAGCCTCGACGCGTACAACCTCGTCACGGTCGGTTTCGACAGCCGCATCTGCCTGCACACCACCGTGATCGACGCGATGTACCGCAACTATCGGGTGATCGTGCTGCGCGACGCGATCGGTACGTCACCGCTCGCGAGCGGAGACGACGCCGAGACCGGCGACGGGAAATGGGCCGACGCCAGCGCGGTGCGCTTCATCGAGACCAATGTCGGATACACCGCGACGAGCCAGCAATGGATCGACGCCTGTGCCGCGCGAGGCACCGGAGGACGTGCATGACGGAGTTCTGGATCCGCTGCGGCGCGCTCGTCATCGGCGATGGTCAGCCGCCGCTCAGCGACGTCGCGGTGCACGTCGTCGACGGCGTGATCGACGGCGTACAACCGTATGCCGGCCTTCCCGCGAGCGTCACCGACGAGACCGTCGTCGATCACTCCGCGGCGACGGTCGTACCGGGCTTCGTCGACGCGCACGTGCATCTGCTCTTCACCTGCGATGTCGACCACGAGCGCACCCGTACCGGCGTCGAGCAGTCCGGAAGCGCCGAGCTGGCGTTGGTGGGCGCGCGCAGTGCGGTGGAATGCCTTCTCGGCGGCGTGACCACGGTCCGCGACTGTGGCGACACCGACTTCGTCACCCTCGCGATCAGAGATGCGGTGCGCGCGGGCACGCTCGCCGGCCCGCGCATCCTCGCTGCGGGTCCACCGATCACGACCACCGGTGGCCACCTGCACTGGTGCGGCAACGCGGTGGATTCGATCGACGAGATCCGCAAGGCCACCCGCATGCTGTGCACGCGCGGAGTCGACGTCGTCAAGGTGATGGCCAGCGGCGGGAACATGACACGCGGCTCGAAC
>JAVHVL010000389.1:0-3412 GCA_032160565.1 Pseudonocardiales bacterium
TCGAGATCTACGAGCCCACCATCCCCATCCCGGCCACCCCGCAGCTGGACGGCAGCATCGCCTACAGCAGGTCCACGGTCGAGAGCGGCCCGACCACGCGCGCGCTGGCCAGTTACCTGTGGCCGGGCAGCGTCCTCGGCGACGGGTTCGACCAGCTGATCCAGCAGCCCGGCAAGAAGTACCCGATCCAGGTGAACTCGCGCTACCCCGCCACCTCCGACGCGCCTGCCAAGAACACCGCTCAGTTCACCGACGGCAACGGCATGACGACCTCCAGCGACGGCATGAACACCGAGGCCGACGTCACGATGTTGGGGCTCGCCGGAGAGAACACCAGCCTGACGGGTGGGCTGGGCACCGGCCTGGGGCAGCTGGCCGGGAAGTCAACCAGCCCGACCGCGCCCGACGTGCCGCTGCCGGTGTCGCAGGTGCTCGCCGCGCTCATGACGTCGAAGAACATCACCAGCAGCGGCACCGTCACCGTCGGGGACAAGACGGTCACGTCCGAGGCACACGCCGCGGCGGCCAACATCGGGTTGCTCGGCGGACTGATCACGATCGCGGGCGTGGACGTCAAGTCGCAGGTGGCCAGCAACGGCACGAAGGCGACGGTGAGCGGAGGCTCCACCATCGGCGGGGTGAAGGTCCTCGGCACGCCGATCGCCATCGACGACCAGGGGGTGAACCTGGGGCTGCCCGCGCTCTCGAAGACCGTCTCCGGCCTGCTCAAGACGCTCGGCATCTCGCTGGCGACGCTGCCGGTCACCAAGACCGTCAACGGCGCGAGCGGGGAGATGGGCAGCCAGGTCCTCCAGATCACCCTGGACACGCACCCGCTGAAGGCCATCCTCGACAACATCCTCAACCCGCTCGTCGCGCTGTTCCCGCAGAGCGCGCGCACGCAGCTCGCGCCGCTGCTGCAGCTCGGCCCCAAGATCGTGCTCACCGTGGGCGACGCCTCGGCTTCGGCCGGCGCCTCACCCGCGTACAACCCGGGTGCCTTCACCGGCGGCGGGGGTGGCACGACCGGCGCCGGTGGCGGTGCGGTGGCCGGATCCTCCGCCGGCAACACCGGCGGCACGGGAGGCGACACCAGCGCCGGCAGCGGAACCGGCGATGCGGGCGGCATCGGCAACACCGGCGGCGCCACCACCCCGGTGGCCACGACGCCCTACGTCCAGTCGGCCGCGATGACTCTGCCGGCCCTGGGAGCCGTCCCGCGGATTCTGATCCTTGGGGCGCTCGCCTTCGCGGCCCTGCTCGGCTGGCTGATGCGTCGCGGCGGCGCCCTGCTGCTCGGCGGCGGGCGGAGCTGCGGCTACGGCCTCGTCACCGGCGTACCGGACCTACGGAAGGGATGACCATGCCAATGACCACGATGCCAACCACGACGATGCCGACAACGGCTGCGGCGGTCCGCCGAGCGCCGGCCGCGGAGCCGCGCGTCGTGAACCAGGCGGCGGTCCGGGACCAGCGCTACCGGAACCTGCAGCTCGTGCTCTTCGCCGCCGGTGCGGTGCTGATGCCGCTGGGCATCGTGGTCATCGCGCTGGGCTGGTACGGCACGGCGCACTCGCACTACGACTACGACCAGCGCACCTACCTGATCTCCGGCGGCATCCTGGGGCTCGGGCTGACGTTCCTCGGCGGGTTCCTGTACTTCGGCGCCTGGCTGGCCAAGGTCGCGGCCGATCAGCGCGACAGCGCCCGCCAGCTGGCGGACACCCTGCTCGTCCTCGCCGATCTGGTGTCGCGGCAGCCCGGCGGCCTGGACGCCGCTGTGGCCGACCCGGGTGCCGTGCCGGTGTTCGCGGGTGACGGGAACACCGTGCACCGCCGCGACTGCGCCCTGATCGCGCACCGCGACGACCTTCGGGTGCTCACCGCCAGCGAGGTCGACGCGACGCCGTGCCGGGTCTGCCGCCCCACCGTCAGCTGAGCCCGCCGCCCCCACCGTCAGCTGAGCCCGCCGCCCCCACCCGCAGCTGAGCCCGCACCAATCGGAAGAACGGAAGTCCCATGGGTTGTCTTGACGACAAGGTCGCGATCATCACCGGCGCCGCCCGCGGCCAGGGCGCCGCCGCCGCGCGCCGCTTCGTGGACGAGGGCGCGCAGGTCGTGATCGCCGACGTCAACGACGAGGCGGGCAAGGAGCTCGCGCAGGAGCTCGGCCACGCCGCCGTGTACCGCCACCTCGACGTCTCCGCCGAGGATGAGTGGGACGCCGTCGTCGGAGAAGCGGTGCAGTCGCTGGGCGGCTTGCACGTCCTCGTCAACAATGCCGGGGTGCTGCACTTCTCGGCGCTCACCGAGACCACCCTCGCCGACTACGAGCGGGTCGTGCGGATCAACCAGTTCGGCTGCTTCCTCGGGATGCGCGCCGCGGCCCGCGTAATGGGCGCCGGCGGGTCGATCGTCAACGTCTCGTCCGTCGAGGGGATCGCCGGCATGCCGATGGTCGTGGCCTACACCGCGAGCAAGTTCGCGATCCGCGGCATGACCAAGGTCGCGGCACTGGAGTTGGGGCCGAGGGGGATCCGGGTCAATTCGGTGCACCCCGGGATGATCGACACGAAGATGGTGCAGGACGCGATCGGCGGCCACGAGGTCGACGTGACGCCGGTGACCAGGAAGCTGGCCCTGCGCCGGGTGGGGCGCTCGGAGGAGGTCGCCGAGCTCGTGCTGTTCCTGGCCAGCGACCGCAGCTCGTACTCGACGGGCTCGGAGTTCGTGGCGGACGGCGGCTCGCTGGCCACCCATGCGCTGAACATGAGCTAGTCGGGCAACTGCGGCAGCCCCCGATCGTCCAGCGGCCAGAACGGGTTGTGCGCAACCTCCCAGACGTGACCGTCCGGGTCGGCGAAGTAGCCGCTGTAGCCGCCCCATTCCACGGCCCGCGCCGGACGGGTGATCACGGCGCCGGCCGCCTGCGCCCCGGCGAGCGCCGCGTCGACGTCGGCGGGGGAGGCCAGGTTGATCGCCAGGGCCGCGCCGCGGAACGCATCGCCCGACCGGGGCGCGACATTGGCGTCGGCGGCCAGCTCCGCGGCACCCCACAGCGCCAGGATGCTGCCCGGCGTGCGGAAGAAGCTCACCTCGCCGGCCACGGAACTGCTGGAGCGCTCGAAGCCGAGCAATTCGTAGAATCGCGTCGACGCGGCGACGTCGTGGACACCGAGCGTGATGAGGCTGACAACGGGGCGAATCGGCATGACCGGCACCGTAACGCGGCACTCCGACACGACCGCCCGCTGCGACACCGCCCATCGGGACGGGAAAGTCGCCACCGGCCGGGCTAGGGTGAAATCCGGATCGAGAGAGGGAGGCCCAATGCCCACCCACGACAGCAGTCAGAGCCGTCCGCAGCGGCAGACCGAGGACGTCGAAGAGGTCCAGGCCACTACCGAGTCCG
>JAVHVL010000441.1:0-3702 GCA_032160565.1 Pseudonocardiales bacterium
CCCGATGACCACGACGCTCACCCACCCAGTGACCGCCCCCGGCACCTGGACGATCGGCCCGCCGCGCCTGCTCGCCGGCCTGGACCGGTACGACGTGCTCGACCAGCACGCGCACCTGGCCGCGCACGGGCCGTTGCCGGGCACCGACCTGAACCGGCTGCTGACCCTGCTCGACGGCGCCGGCCTCGCCGGGCGTGGCGGCGCCGGCTTCCCGCTCGCGGCGAAGCTCCGGGCGCTGCACGGCAGCCACCCGACCGTCGTGGTCAACGGCAGCGAGAGCGAGCCCGCCAGCCACAAGGACCGCACCCTGCTGCGCCGCGCTCCGCACCTCGTCCTGGACGGCGCTCTCGCGGTGGCCGCGGCGCTCGGCGCCGGCCGGGTGACCGTCGCCGTGCACGATCCGGCGGCAGCCGACTCGGTACGGATCGCCCTCGCGCAGCGGGCCGACGGGCACCGCGTGCACGTCCAGCTGACGCCCGGCGGGTTCGTCGCGGGCGAGGCGCGTGCCCTCGTGCGCTCGCTAGGCGGCGGTCCGGCACTGCCGCCGGGGCGGCACGACCATCTCACCGAGAAAGGGGTGCTCCTTGCCAACGCCGAGACGTTCGCGCAGGCGGCCGTGCTACTGCGACTGGGCGCGCACCGCTTCGCCGAGTCCGGCACCCGCGCCGAGCCGGGCACCGTCCTGCTCACGGTGGGCGGCGCCGTCGGCCGACCCGGCGTTGTCGAGATCCCGCTCGGCACGCCGCTGGGCATCCTCCTCACCGCGGCGCGCGCCGCGGACACGCGGGCCGTCGTCACCGGCGGCTACCACGGCAGCTGGCTGCCACCGATCGGCGACATCCAGCTGTCCCGCCACGGCCTCGCCTCCGCCGGGGGGACGCTCGGCGCCGGCGTGCTGCTCGCCGTGGACGGCTCGACCTGCCCGCTGGGTGAGCTGGCCCGGGTGACCGGCTGGCTCGCCGCCGAATCGGCCGAGCAGTGCGGGCCGTGCCGGTTCGGGCTGCCCGCGCTCGCCGCCGACGTCCAGGCGCTCTACTGGGGCGACCCGGCGGCGGTGGGCCGAGCGCTGGCGCACGCCCGGGCCGTCGACGGCCGGGGTGCCTGCAAGCACCCCGACGGCGCCGCTCGCTTCGTCACGTCCGGGCTGCACCTCCTGCACGACGAGACCGACCTGCACCTGCGGGGCGGCTGTGGTCGGCCGGTGCGCGGCATCCTGCCCATCGGAGCGCGGTGATGGGCACTCGTCTCGCCGTCGACTGGACCCGCTGCGACGGGCGCGGGCTCTGCGCCGAACTGCTGCCGGAGCGCATGCGGCTCGATGAATGGGGCTTTCCCGTCCTGTCGGACACCGCCGTCGATCCCGCCGATCCCTCGGATCCCGCGGATCCCGTCGACGCGAAAGCCGTGCGGCGCGCCGTCGCAGCCTGCCCCACCCTCGCCCTGCGCCTGACAAATACGTGAACGGAGCCCAAGGATGACCCTGACCGCCGAACCGCCGCCGACCGACGTGGTCGATGTGGTCGACGTCGACATCGTGGTCCCCGTCTTCAACGAGGAGGACGACCTCGAGCCGAGCGTCCGCCGGCTGCAAGCCTACCTGCGCGACCAGTTCCCGTTCCGCGCGACGATCACCATCGCCGACAACGCGAGCACCGACGCGACCTGGGCACGCGCCACCGCACTGGCGGAGGAGCTGCCCGGCGTGCACGCGGTGCACCTCGACGCCAAGGGGCGCGGCCGGGCGCTGCACCACACCTGGAGCACGAGCACGGCGCGGGTCGTCGCCTACATGGACGTCGACCTCTCCACCGACCTCGCCGCGCTGTTGCCACTGGTGGCGCCGCTGCTGTCCGGGCACAGCGACATGGCGATCGGCAGCCGGCTGTCCCGCACCGCGCAGGTCGTGCGCGGCCCGAAGCGCGAGCTCATCTCGCGCTGCTACAACCTGCTGCTGCACACGACGCTGCATGCGCGGTTCTCCGACGCGCAGTGCGGCTTCAAAGCCATGCGGGCCGACTGCGCGCGGGCCCTGCTTCCGCACGTGCGCGACACGGCGTGGTTCTTCGACACCGAACTGCTTGTCCTTGCTGAACGCAGCGGGCTGCGGATCGCGGAGGTTCCCGTCGATTGGGTGGACGACCCGGACAGCCGCGTCGACATCGTGTCGACTGCGATGGCGGACCTGCGCGGCGTGGCGCGGGTAGGCCGGGCACTCGTGCGCGGCGACCTGCCGGTGCGCGAGCTGCGGCAGCAACTCGGCCGCGGACCGGTGCAGGTGCCCGGCGTGCCGGAGAGCCTGGCGCGGCAGGCTATCCGCTTCGCCGCCGTCGGCGTGCTCAGCACGCTGGCCTACCTGTTGCTGTTCATGCTCGCGCGTCCGCTCGGGGCGCAGCCGGCGAACCTGATCGCGCTGCTGCTGACGGCCGTCGGCAACACGGCGGCGAACCGCCGGTTCACCTTCGGCGTCCGCGGCACGGGCGCGGCGCGACATCAGGCACAGGGGCTGGTGGTGTTCGGGCTCGGCCTCGCGCTGACCAGCGGTTCGCTCGCCGCCCTCACCGCCCTCGTGCACCAGCCGGCTCGCGCCCTCGAGCTGTCCGTCCTCGTCGCGGCCAACCTCGCCGCCACGGTGCTCCGCTTCGTCCTGCTCCGCGAGTGGGTGTTCGCCGCACGGCAACGCGCCGCTCGCCTCACCCCGGAGGGATCCCGATGACCACGACCACCGCCCATTCCGCGCCACCGAGTGACGTATCGGACGGTCCGGAGACGGATCAGGGGCCGTCACTCGGTAGCGGGATACGTCACTCGGCGAGGGAGCGGCTGGCGCTGGCCGGGCTGCTCGTCGGGACGGCGCTGCTGTACACGTGGAACCTCGGCGCGTCCGGCTACGGCAACGAGTTCTACGCCGCGGCAGTGCAGGCCGGCACCAAGAGCTGGACGGCGTTCTTCTTCGGCTCCTTCGACTCGTCCAACTTCATCACCGTCGACAAGCCACCGCTCGCACTGTGGCCGATGGAGCTGTCCGGACGGATCTTCGGCTTCAACTCCTGGTCGATGCTGCTGCCCCAGGCGGTCGAGGGGGTGCTGACGGTCTGGCTGCTGTACGCGACGGTGCGGCGCTGGTTCGGCACCACGGCCGGCGTGATCGCGGGCGCGCTGCTGGCGATCACCCCCGTGGCGGTGCTGATGTTCCGCTTCAACAACCCCGATGCGCTGATGACGCTGCTGATCGTGGCCGCGGCGTACTGCGTGACCCGCGCGATCGAGGTGGCGTCCACGCGATGGCTGCTCCTGTGCGGGCTGGCGATCGGCGTCTCGTTCCTCGTCAAGGGGCTGCAGCCGTTCACTGTGCTGCCGGCGCTTGCGCTCGGCTACCTGGTGGCCGCACCGACCGGCCTGCGACGGCGGATCCCGCAGCTGCTCGCGGCCGGGGCCGCGCTGCTCGTCGGCGCCGGCTGGTGGGTGCTGGCCGTGTCGCTCACGCCCGCATCGGCGCGGCCGTACATCGGCGGCTCGGGCGACAACACCGCCCTCGGTCTCGCGTTCGGCTACAACGGTCTTGGGCGGATCACCGGCAACGAGTCCACGACCGGGGGCGGTGGCGGAGGCGGCGCCAATTTCAGCGGCTCCACCGGGCTGGGCAGGCTGTTCAACTCCGAGATGGGCGGGCAGATCTCCTGGCTGCTGCCCGCCGCGCTGATC
>JAVHVL010000446.1:0-12643 GCA_032160565.1 Pseudonocardiales bacterium
GACGAGCGCATCACCGGCCCGGATTCCGATGAGCGGCTGTCGAATCAGGGAGTCGTGCCTGCCGTGCTGATCGGCACCACCCAGATCCTCGCGCTCGCGCCGGGGATCTCCCGCTCCGGTGTCGCCATGGTCGGCGGGATGGTCCGCGGGCTGTCGCGCGAGGATGCGGCCCGCTTCTCGTTCCTGCTCGCGACGCCGGTCATCCTGGCCGCCGGCGCGCTGAAGCTCGGCGACCTGTTCGGGCCCCTGGGTAACGGCATTCGCGGCCAAGTGCTGTTCGCATCGGTGCTCTCCGGCGTCGGCGCGTACCTGTCGGTGCGGTTCCTGACGCGTTACCTGGCCAACCGTTCGCTGCGGCCGTTCGGGATCTACTGCATCGTGGCCGGCGCGGCCTGCGTCGCCGTGTTCGCCTCGCGCTGATCGGAGCCGGGCGCTCTGCCTCGGACTCGGCACCCCCGCCGTCGCCCACGACGATGCCGCTGCCCGCGGCACGGCCACGGCGGCGCACGACTTCACCGCGCCGACCCTCGCTCAGCAGCAGGCCTGGTTCGACCAGTTCATCACCGCCCGGATCCAGCGCCTGGACGCCCTCGTCGCCGGTGTCGCGGCCGACCCGAAGCTGACCGACGCGCAGACGGCCGGCTTCGCGACGAAGGTGGCGGAGATCCGGCAGCGGCTGGTGGACCTCAAGGCAGCCGTGGACGCCGCCGCCACCTCCGGCCAGCTGCGCACGGCCCTGATGGCGTCATTCCCGGAGTTCGCCTGGCCGGTGGCGCCCCACCACGTCCGGCCGGAACATCGCCAGGTCGAGAACCGCACGCCGCGGCGCGGCGATCCGGAGGCCGTCACCCCGACGGCGAGCACGGTCAGCACCCGCACGCGCAGCTTCTTGCTCACCCGGGACACGACAACCGAGCGCGCCGGCGATGACCGCAGCGCCGGCTGGCAGGAAAGCGGCGACGAAGGGCGTTCCGGTGACGGCACGGACTTCGGCGACCACCACGACGGCGACCACCACGACGGCGACCGTTCTCGCTAGTCCCCGCTGATCGAGACGAGCAGTTAGGCAGAACCACCGATCACGGCCACGACACGGTGACGGTCAGTTGTGGCGCGTGAGCGCTGTCCTCCCGGCTGGCGATCCGCTCGATCATCTGCGCGACGCTGTAGCTCAACCCGAGATCGGTACTGCCCGCGGGATCGACGCTACTCGTCGGCAGGCTGACCGAGATCCACCCCGGTGCCGCCTGGGTGCTCGCCGTGGCGAGCACCTGGGTGCTCCAGGCCGGCTGAGTGGCCCAGCTCGTCGAGCCCTCGCTCCACGAGGTCGGCTCCGGACGGACCTGGATCCCGCCAGAGGACAGCCCCACGGTGGCGTAGAGCCGCAACGTCACGCCGGTGACCGTGCCGCCCGCGCCGATCCGGCTGGTGTCGAAGTGCAGCAGTGCGCGGTAACTGCCGGCGGAGCAGAGCAGCGGGGTGTCCGAGCCGAACGTGGCCGTGGGCGCCCCTTGGTACACGTAGGTGTCGCCGGCCGGTGCGAGCGTGGTCGTCGTGGGCGCCGGCTGGGTGGTCACCACCAGCTGAGGGGGGTTGGCCGGATCCTCCCGGCTGCTGAGCCGCTCGATCATCTGCGCGGTGCTGTAGTCGAGCCCCAGATCAGTCGAGCCGCCCGTCGTGACGGTCGTGACCGGTAGCGGGATGGACAGCCAGCCCGCCGACATAGGAGTGCCGGACGTGCCGAGCACCGCCGCGTTCCAGGCCGGCTGTGTCCCCCAGGTCGTGGTGGCCTCCTGCCACCCGGTTGCCTCCGGATGGACCCGCAGCGCCCCGCTCGGGAGCGCGACGGTCGAGTACAGCCGCAGCGTCACCGCGCTGACCGTCGACGGGTCGATGCCGGTCGTGTCGAACCGCAACAGGCTGCGATAGCTGCCGGCAGAGGCAAGTAAAGGGTTGGCGGCCCCGAAGTTGGTGGTCGGGGCGCCCTGATACAGAACCGTGTCGCCGACCGGGGTGAGCGTCTTGGTGATCGACGGCGGGGGCGACGGGAAGTTGTACGTCGTCACGTCGAACGTGTCGCCCAGCGAGTTCGTCGGGGCGACGGTGACGGTCGACCCGGACACCGACACGTGCAGGTAGTGGTAGACCTGCGCGGCCGAGGTCGGTACCGGCGCCGCGCCGCAGCGCGAGCCGGACTGGCTCGTCGGGCTCCACCCGATCGAGTACGCATCGATCGCAGTGCAGCCCAGCCCCCCGGTCGGCTCGAGCACGCCGCCCCCGCCGCCGGTGACGTAGCTGACCAGGTTGCCGAGCGCGGCGGCGTTGCGCTGGTACATGTGCGCGTGGCCGTTGAACGCGACGTCCACACCGGCGGCGGCGAGTACGCCCTCCAGGGAGCTGGCGCCCTGCAGGTAGGTGTCCGATGCCTCGGTGGCGTTGTCGGAGTGCAGTGGGAAGTGGAATGTCGCGAACTTCAGCCCGCCGGGGTGCGCGGCGAGGTCCGCCTTCAACCAGGCCAGCTGCGCGCTGCCGGCGGACCAGTGATTGAGATAGTCCTGGCCGTACATCGTGCTGGTGCCGACGTTGTTGTCGTTCCAGTCCGCGTCCAGCAGGTAGAACCGAGCCGACCCCACGCTGAACGCGTAATAGGCCGTTGGGTACGACGCGGTCGTCGCGCCGGACTGCCCCGGGTAGTTCACCATGGCGAAGGTGCCGCCGGAGGTCGTGACGGCGTCGGCGGCCGGCCAGTTCTGCAGGAACGTCCCCGAGCGGCCATGGTTACCCAGCACGGGGAACGCCGGGATGCTGCCGCCGAACACCGGCCAGCCGGCCGCACCGAAGAGGGCCGAGACGTTCGGTCCGCTGTTGACGAGGTCGCCGTAGTTCACCTGCGACCCGGCCGGGTAGGCCATGTCACCCGCGCCGACGACGAAGGAGGCGCCGTCGGTCGCCATCTTGGCGTAGAGGCTGTCCTGCTCCGGGCTGGTGCCGTCCGTTCCGTTGTAGCCGGTGTCGCCGATGACGTCGAAGCTGAACGGCGCGGTGGCGCCCGGCGCGGGCAGCGTTCGGAACGTGAGCGGCGCGGGCAGCACCGGAGTCCCGCCGTCGGTGATCTGATAGCAGTAAGCGGCCTGCTCCGTTAGGTTGCCGAGCCGCGCCGTCCACTGCGTCTCGGCCGTGGAGTTGACGGTGAACGGGGATCCGGAGGCGGTGGTCGTGAACTGGTTGCAGCTGCCGCCAGCCGGTCCCCAGGTGACGACGTTCGCTGTGCCTGTCGACGCCGTCGCCCAGTTCACCCGCACCGAATTGGGCGTGGCGTCGCTGAGATACGGGTTGCGGGTGATCGTCGAAGCGGCCGCCTCCGCCGGCGGAACCGCGAGGAACCCGGCCACCAGAAGTGCTGCGCAACCAACGGCGATACGGGCTGCAGGCATGGCGCCCCCTCCACGCGGATGTTCGTGCAGCGTAGGGTGCCGCCCGGGCCTCAGCCTCGTCCATCGGTATGAGGAGGCGCCTACTACCGCCGGGGTTGCCGTCGCTCAGGCGGAGTCGTCGAGCAGGCTGCGGCCGGTGTCGCGGAGCACGCTCAGGGCGCGCCGCACGTACTCCTGGCCGGCGCCGGCGAGCCCGCAGGCCGGCGTCGGGACGACGGACGCGGCGAGCTGCGACACCGGGAAACCGAGGGTGTTCCACAGCCGGCGGATCGGTTCCCGCGCCGAATCGAGCGTAATCGTCGCGTCCGTCGAGGGCAGCACGCCCAACCACAGCGATAGCCCCGCGTCGACTGCCTCCCCGAGCACGTCGTGAAAGCCGTCGCCGAGCAGCGCGGCGTCCAGAGCGACGGCGTCCGCACCGGCGCGCTGGAGCAACGGAATGGGCACATCGGCCGCGCAGCAGTGCACCACCCGGCCACCCTCCGGCGCACTGCCGAGCACGCCCCGCAACGTGTCCTCCACGACCGTCGCGTCGACCGCCCGCACGGTGCCCCAGCCCGATGGCGTCGGCACCGTGCCGGCGAGCACCGCAGGCAGCGACGGCTCGTCGAGCTGCACGACGAGCCGCGCGCCCGGCACCCGGGCCGCGACCTCCGCCAGGTGCAGGCGGAGCCCCTCGGCCAGTGACGCGGCGAGATCGCGGGTGGCGCCGTGGTCGGTGATGACGCGGTGCCCCGAGCGCAGCTCCATCCCGGCGGCGAGGGTCCACGGTCCGGCCGCCTGCACCTTGAGTGCCCCGACGTAGCCGAGCGCCTGAACCTCGAGCGCGTCGAGGTCGCGAGCCAGGAAGTCGCGGGCACGCCGCAGATCCCGCCCCGGCCGGGAGGCGAACGTCCAGCGGCTGGCCGCGAGCTCGACCGGCAGGTCTACCAGCAGCGTCGCGCCCCGGCCGAGCAGGTCGGCGCCGGCGCCTCGGGCGGGCAGCTCCGGAAGGTGCGGCAGGTCCGGCAGCTCGCCGAACACCAGCCGGACGGCCTCCCCCGCATCAGTGCCGGGCAGCGAGCCGATGCCGGTGGCCGCGCCGGCGGGCCAGGGACGGGTCATCCGGCGACGTCGGCGCGGCGGGCGGACGCGATCGTCGCCGAGCCGAGCACGACGTCACCGTCGTACATCACCAGCGCCTGCCCGGCCGCGACACCACGCTGCGTGCCGCGCAACCGGGCCACGACCCGGCCCGAGCGGACGTGCACTGACGCTGCGCTCACCATGCCGTGCGCCCGCAGCTGGATCGAGCAGTCGAGCAGCTCCGCCGGTGCGGAGCCCGAGGTCCAGACCGGACGCTCGGCGGTCACCTCGTCGGCATCCAGCAGCTCACCCGGGCCGACCACGACGGTGTTCGTCCTCGGCTGGATCGACAGCACGTAGCGCGGCTCGCCGTCGGCGGCCGGGCGGTCGAGGTGCAGCCCGCGGCGCTGCCCGACCGTGAAGCCGAAGGAGCCACCGTGCGAGCCGACGACCGCGCCGCTCGTGGCGTCGACGATCGGGCCGTCCGCCGCGCCGAGCTGCCGGGAGAGGAAGCCGCGCGTGTCACCGTCGGCGATGAAGCAGATGTCGTGCGAATCCGGCTTCTCCGCCACGGCCAGGCTGCGGGCGGCCGCCTCGGCCCGCACCTGTGCCTTCGTCGAATCGCCGAGCGGGAAGATCGCGTGCGCCAGCTGCTCGGGGGTGAGGACGGCCAGCACGTAGGACTGGTCCTTGGCGGAGTCCACCGACCGCATCAGCCGCCCGTCGATGAGCCGTGCGTGGTGGCCGGTGACCACCGCCTCGAAGCCCAGCGCCAACGCGCGGTCCAGTACGGCGGAGAACTTGATCTTCTCGTTGCACCGCAGGCACGGGTTCGGAGTACGGCCGGCGGCGTACTCGCTGACGAAGTCCTCGACGACGTCGGCGCGGAATCGTTCGGCGAGATCCCAGATGTAGAACGGGATGCCCAGCACGTCGGCGGCGCGCCGGGCGTCGTTCGCGTCCTCGATCGTGCAGCAGCCGCGCGCACCGTGGCGCAGCGTGGCCGGCGCCGCCGACAGCGCGAGGTGCACCCCCGTCACGTCGTGCCCGGCGTCGACGGCCCGCGCCGCGGCGACGGCGGAGTCCACGCCGCCGGACATGGCGGCCAGGACCTTCATCCGGCCACCGACGTCAGCCCCGCGCGCCGCGCGCGTTCGACGGCCGGGCCGATGGCGTCGACCACCGCGGTGACGTCCGCTTCGTCGGACGTGTGCCCCAGCGACAGCCGTAGCGAACCGCGGGCCTGCGCCTCCGACGCGCCGATCGCCAGCAGGACGTGGGACGGCTGCGCGACACCGGCTGAGCAGGCCGAGCCGGTGGAGCACTCGACGCCGCGCGCATCGAGCAGCATGAGCAGCGAATCCCCCTCGCAGCCGGGGAAGGACAGGTGCGCGATGCCCGGCAGCCGCTCGGCGGGGTGCCCGTTGACGACCACGTCCGGCACCTGGGCGCGGACGCCGTCGATGAGCGCGTCCCGCAGTGCCGAGACCCGCGCCGCCGACTCCGGCTGCCGCGCGACGGCGATCGCGGTGGCCGTCGCCAGCCCCACCGCCCCGGGCACGTCCAGCGTGCCGGAGCGCACGTCGCGCTCCTGCCCGCCACCGTGCAGCAGCGGCGCGCAGTCGACATCGCGGCGCAGCAGCAGCGCGCCCGCTCCGTACGGGCCGCCGAGCTTGTGGCCGGTCATGGTCAACGCGTCGACGCCGGACCCGGCGAAATCCACCGGCAGCGAACCGACCGCCTGCACCGCGTCGGTGTGGATCGGCACGCCGAACTCGTGCGCGATCGCGGCCAGTTCGGCGATCGGCTGCACGGTGCCGACCTCGTTGTTCGCCCACATCACGCTCACCAGCGCGGCGCCGGCGGGGTCGGCTTCGAGCGCCGCTCGGAGCGCAGCGGGCGACACCCGCCCGTGCTCGTCCACGGGCAGCCAGGTGACGTCCGCGGCCTCATGCGCGACGAGCCACTCGACGGTGTCCATCACGGCATGGTGCTCGATGGCGCTCGCGATCACCCGGCGCCGGCGGGGCGCGGCGTCGCGGCGGGCCCAGAAGATCCCCTTGACCGCGAGGTTGTCCGCCTCGGTGCCGCCTGCTGTGAAGACGATCTCCGACGGGCGGGCGCCGAGGGACTCGGCCAGCTGCTCGCGGGACTCCTCGACCCGCCGGCGGGCCCGCCGCCCCGACCCGTGCAGTGAGGAGGGGTTGCCGAGCTCACCCATGGCGGCGCTGACGGCCGCAACGGCCTCAGGCAGCATGGGTGTCGTAGCGGCGTGGTCCAGATACGGCATCGCCGGCCAGTTTACGGGCTGCGGCGCCGAACCTGACCAGCCGCGAGCACACCTACGGCCGCAATGGCCCCCATGGCCAGGTCCAGGATGGTGAACGCGGCTGTGTAACCCATCGCGCCGCGCGCCGCGGCCGCCACGAGCACCCCGGCTACACCGGTGGTCAGGGCGCTCGCCGTCGCATCCGACAGCTGCAGCGCGGCGGAGTCGGCGCCCCGGTCGGCGTCGTTGGTGTAGTCCAGCAGCAGCACGCTGGTGCTGGTCATCGTCAGGCCGGCGCCGATCCCGGCGAGCGCCCATGCGGGGTAGATCAGCCAGCCGCTCACGCCGGGTTGCGCGGAGCAGGCGACGGCGACCGCGGCGGCCACCACGAAGCCGAAGCCACTTCGGACGAGCCGTACCCGGTGGGTCTGCTCGTCCGGATGCGGCCCGCGGCCCTGCCACCAGGAGCCCAGCGCCCAGGTGACGCCGGAGCAGGCGAGGGGCAGCCCGGCGGCGGTCGCGCCGTACCCGTGCTGCACGGTCAGCGACAGGGGCACGGTGGACTCGATGCCGAAGAACGCGCCGGCGAGCAGGCCGCGCATGGCAACGGGCGCGGAGACGCCCCGCCGCAGCCGGAGGGTGCCCACAGGCAGCAGCGTTCGCAGCCCCCAGCCCAGAGCGGCCACCCCCACCAGCCCCGCGCCGATCGACAGCGGCGACGGGTGCTGGCCGGCCGCCTCGAGCGCGCCGACGCCACCAGCGACGGCCAGCGCGTGCAGGATGCGCCGTGGTTCGGCCAGCTTGCTGGTGCGGCCACCTTCGGGCGCGTGCAGGCTGCGCAGCACCGGCACCATCAACACCGCGCCGATGACGACGAACGGCAGCAGCCCCAGGAACACCCAGCGCCAGCCCACGTGCTGGGTGAGCGTCCCGGAGATCACCGGGCCGATCAACGCGGGCAGCACCCAGGCCGACGAGATCGCCGCGAACAGCTTGGGTCGTAGCTGCCCCGGGTAGGTCTCGCCGATCACCACGTAGGCCGCGGTGATGAGCAGCCCGCTGCCGAGCCCCTGCACCACCCGGCCGGCGATCAGCTGGGTCATCGTCGTGGCCGTACCGGCGACGAGCAGCCCGGCGACGAAGGCCAGCAGGCCGCCGACGAGTGGCGCGCGGGGCCCGCGGGCGTCGCTGATCTGACCGGACACCACCATCCCGACCACGTTTGCCACCAGGAACCCGGTGAACGCCCAGCCGTAACCGCCCAGGCCGTGCAGCTCCCGGGCCGCGGTCGGAAGCGCCGGGGAGACCGCCATCGCTTCGAATGCGATCAGCGTGATCAGGATCAGGATGCCGCCGCTGGTGGTGCGCAGCGCGCCGCCGAAGATGGATCGAGGCGGACCCGGCTTCGGGTCCGCCTCGACGGTCACACCTCGATGATGCCGGACCGGCTGGGGTGCGCCGCCGTTGCCCGGGGGCGATCAGCCCTTGCGCTTGGAGATCTCCTCGGCCAGCTGCGGGGCGACGGTGAACAGGTCACCGACGACGCCGAAGTCGGCGAGCTCGAAGATCGGCGCCTCGGGGTCCTTGTTGATGGCCACGATCGTCTTGGAGGTCTGCATGCCGGCGCGGTGCTGGATGGCGCCGGAGATGCCGACGGCGATGTAGAGCTGCGGCGAGACCGTGACGCCGGTCTGCCCCACCTGCATCGTGTGCGGCACCCAGCCGGCGTCGACCACGGCACGCGAGGCACCGACCGCGCCGCCGAGCGTGTCGGCGAGCTCCTCGATGATCTTGAAGTTGTCGGCGTTGCCGATACCGCGGCCACCCGACACCACGACCGAGGCATCGGACAGCTGCGGGCGGGCGCCCTTGGCCTCGACGACCCGGTCGAGCACCTTGGCGGCCTTGGCGGCGTCGGAGAGCTCGAACGAGACCGGGACCTCCTCGGCGGCGCCGCTGGCCGGCTCGGGCGCGTAGGAGTTCGGGCGGACCGTCACCACGGGTACGCCCCGGGCGACCTTGGCCTGGACGGTGACGCCGCCGCCGAAGATGCTCTGCGTGGCGCCGTCGGAGTCGACCGCAATCGCGTCGGTGAGGACGCCTGCGCCGATCTTGAAGGCCAGCCGCGCGGCGACCTCCTTGTTCTCCGCGGTGGAGGCCACGAGGACGGCCGCCGGGGAGGCCTGCGCGACTACGGCAGCGAGCGCCTCCGCCTTCGGGGCCACCGAGTAGCCGGCGATGTCGTCGCTCTCCGCGACGTAGACCTTGCCGGCGCCGTACTCGGCGAGCTGGCCCTTCAGTGCCGCTGCCGTGCCCGGAGCGCCGACCACGACCGCGGACGGCTCGCCCAGCGAACGGGCGGCGGTGAGCAGTTCGAACGTCGACTTCTTGACGGTGCCGTCAGCCGAGTCGACGAGAACGAGAACCTCTGCCATGTGACTGTCTCCTTATTCTGATGCGTCGAGGCGGGTCAGATCAGCTTCTTGGACGCCAGGTACTCGGCGATCGCGGTGCCGCCGTTCCCCTCGTCCTTGACGGTCTGACCGGCGGCACGTGGCGGGGCGTTCTCGAACGACACGACCTGGGTCCACGCGTTGGCCAGCCCCACCTCGCCGGCGTCCAGCCCAAGATCGCTGACGGCCAGGACGGTGATCGGCTTGTTCTTGGCGGCCATGATGCCCTTGAAGGACGGGTAGCGCGGGTCGTTGATCTTCTCGACGACGCTGATCACGGCGGGGGTGGCGCCCTGCACCGACTCGTAGCCGGTGTCCGTGACGCGCTCGATCGTGACGGTGGAGCCCTCGGCGGTGACCTTGCGCGCCTGCGTCAGCTGCGGCGCGCCCAGCGCCTCGGCGACCAGGGCCGGAACGATCGCCATGCGCGAGTCGGTGGCCTCGGAGCCGGCGACGACAATGTCCCACTCGACCGTGCCGAGGGCCTTCGCGATGACCTTGGCGGTCTGGATGGCGTCGGAGCCGTGCAGCGCCTCGTCGGAGACGTGCACCGCCTTGTCGGCGCCCATCGAGAGCGCCTTGCGGATGGACTCAGTCGCGCGCTCCGGGCCTACGGTGAGGATGGTGACCTCGCCGCCGTGCGCCTCCTTCAGGCGCAGCCCCTCTTCGATCGCGAACTCGTCGATGTAGTTGATGACCGGATCGACCGCGGCGCGGTCGACGGTGTTGTCGGCAGGGTTGAGCTTGCGCTCGGCCTCCGTGTCGGGCACCTGCTTGACCAGCACCACGATGTTCATGCGTTCGCTGACCTCTCAGTCGGGGTTTCCCGCTGCTCTCGACGAGCGCGGGGCTGCGCAGCCGGATGACGGCCGCTTCGATACATTCTCGCAACACTCTGCCTATGTTACTGGCGAGTAGCAATATGACAGTGGTCTCGCTCCACGAGAGCATCCCACGCGGTCGACGGCTCGGTACGTTGCCCGGATGCCCCTGTCGAAGCCGCCGATCGATCCCGTTGTCTGGCAGCCGCCGAGGCGGCCGAGCCGCGCGAGGCAGCGGCACAGCGAGCGGCCCGTCGCGCTCAGCGTGTTCGACCTGCCGGGCGCCGGCCCCGAGGACGTCGCGATCGACGCGTCCGGACGGGTCCTCGCCGGGCTAAAGGACGGGCGCATCCTGCGCATCTCCCCCGACGGCCGGCATGTCGAGACCGTCGCCGAGACCGGCGGACGCCCGCTCGGTATCGAGATCGATCCGGAGGGCGAGCTGCTCGTGTGCGACGCGCAGCTCGGCGTGCTGCGGGTGAACACCGACACCGGCCACGTCGTGCGGCTGGTCGAGCGCATCGGCGGCGTGCCCATGGTGTTCTGCAACAACGGCGCGCTCGGCGCCGACGGCACCGCCTATTTCACCGACAGCTCGCGGCACTTCGGCATCGAGCACTACAAGGGCGAGCTGCTCGCGCACTCGGGCAGCGGCCGGCTGTTCCGCCGCACACCTGACGGTTCGGTCGATCTCGTCGCCGACGGGTTCCAGTTCGCCAACGGTGTGGCGCTCGCACCGGATGAGTCGTGGATCGCGGTGGCGGAGACCGGCGGCTACTGCCTCGACAAGATCTGGCTGAGCGGCCCGCGCGCCGGTGAGCGGCAGACGCTCGTCGACAACCTGCCCGCGTTCCCCGACAACATCTCGACGGGCTCCGACGGGCTGATCTGGGTCGCGCTGCCCAGCCCCCGCGACCCGGTGCTGGACCTGCTGCTGCCGCGCTCGCCGGTGCTTCGCAAGGTTGCCTGGCGGCTGCCCGAGGCGGTGCAGCCGAAGGAGAAGAAGACGGTCTGGGTGCAGGCCTACGATCCGGACGGCGCGCTCGTCCACGACCTGCAGACGACCCACGAGCGCTTCTACATGGCCACCGGCGTGCGCGAGCTGGACGGCACGGTCTGGATCGGCTCGCTCACGGCACCGGCGATCGCACGAATCGATCTGCGCTGACTCAGCTGACCTCCCCCGGCGTCATCGGCGGGGCGACGTGCGTGAGGTCGGCGCCGCGCTCGCGCCAGTACGACGCGTTGCGAAACGCCTCCCCCATCGCGGTGCGCTGCCCGTCACCCCAGAGCCGGCTCCAGCCCCGCGCGACGCACAACATCCCGGCTGCGTGCAGCAGCCCCGTGCCGATCCGCAGACGGCGGTGCGCCGGGTCGACGTAGACCTGGTCCACCTCGCCGGTGGCCGGATACCACCGCACCGCGCCGAGCTGGTCCGCACTGGTCACGGCGACGTTGGACAGTGCGGTCTCGTCGAGCACGCCGCCCGCCGGCTGCCCGTGCCCGCTCAGGGCGACGAGGTGGACGGCCGGTGGCCGGGCTGCGGACTCGCGCAGCTCGGCGTACCACAGCGGCGGCGCGAGGCTGGAAGCGACGTGCAGCGCCGTGACCGCGCCGTCGACCAGGTCGGCCGCGGCGCACCAACCGACGGTGGCCGTCGGCGCCTGGTCAGCGGGCACGTCCACGTAACTGCCGTCCGGATGCGCGCCGGACACCACGGCGATCAGCCGCGCCGGCGCTGCCCCGGACCCCGGTACGCGCGCGAACCACCAGCCGACCGCGTCCACGCCAGCGGTCAGCCGTGCTGCCGCCGACGCCGCCCCGCCGCGAGGAGCACGCCCCCGGACAGCAGGAGCACGGTGCCCGCCCCGAGCAACTGCTCGGACGGCGTGCCGGTCTCCGCCAAACCGTTGGTACCCAGCGGCGCAGTCACCGTGACCGTGACGGTGGCCGTGGCGGAGCCGTTCGCCGTGGTGATCGTGTACGTGAACGAGTCCGTTCC
Source organism: Pseudonocardiales bacterium (assembly GCA_032160565.1). Classification (GTDB taxonomy): domain Bacteria; phylum Actinomycetota; class Actinomycetes; order Mycobacteriales; family Jatrophihabitantaceae; genus RYN-117. The sequence goes on from JAVHVL010000446.1 coordinate 12,045, forward strand.
GGAGAACCCTTCCGCGGGCGTGTACCTGACCGCGGTCCCTTCCACCGTCGCCGTTCCGTGGCCGGGCGCCGTCACCGCGGCGAGCGAGATCACGCCCCCCTCCGGGTTGTCGTTGCCTAGCACCGGGATGAGGACCGCGGCACCGGAGCTCTGCGCCGCGTCGTCCACCGCGACGGGCGGGGCCTTGACCGTGACCTTCACGGTGGCCGTCGATGTCCCGTTCGGTGTCGTGATCGTGTAGGTGAAGCTGTCCACGCCTCCGAACGGCGCGATCGGCGTGTACTTCACCCGGCTGCCGATGATCACGACCTTGCCGTGTGCGGGGGCCGTCACCTTGGTGATCGTGGTGGGTGCCCCGCCGGTGACGTCGTTCGCGAGCACCATGACGGAGGCGGAGTGGCCGGAGGTGACGGTAACCGCATCGTTCTTGGCCACCGGCGGCACGCCGGGATCGATGAACGTGACGATCGGCCCGAAGGGGTCATCGGTCCTGATCCCAGTGGGCACCGCTCCGAAGCCACCGCCCTCGGGCATGGCCTGCAGCTGCGCCCGCACCTGGGCCTGCGCGTTCGCCGCGGTCACGCTACCCGGCGGGACGA
>JAVHVL010000453.1:0-9994 GCA_032160565.1 Pseudonocardiales bacterium
CGTGAACGCCGCGCACGGCGCGGCCTCCGCGTGGGCGGCCACCGCGCCACGGGAACGAGCCGAGATCCTGCGCCGCGCGTTCGAGCTGATGACCAGCCAGGCCGAGGACTTCGCACGGCTGATCTCGCTCGAGAACGGAAAGGCGCTGCCCGACGCCCGCGGCGAGGTGGCTTACGCCGCCGAGTTCTTCCGCTGGTACTCCGAGGAGGCGGTACGGATCGGGGGATCGCTCGCGACCGCGCCGTCCGGTGGCAACCGCATCCTGGTCACGCATCAACCCGTCGGCATCTGCGTGCTAGTCACCCCGTGGAACTTCCCGGCCGCGATGGCGACCCGCAAGATCGGCCCGGCGCTCGCAGCCGGCTGCACCGTGATCCTCAAGCCGGCGAGCGACACGCCGCTGACCGCACTCGCCATGGCCGCGACGCTGGAGTCGGCCGGGGTTCCACCCGGCGTCGTCAACGTCGTGCCCAGCCGCCGGTCGGGAGCCACGGTGTCCGCGATGCTGCACGACCCGCGGGTGCGCAAGCTGTCGTTCACCGGATCCACCGAGGTCGGGCGGATCCTGCTGCGCGAAGCCGCCGACCAGGTGATCAACACCTCGATGGAGCTGGGCGGCAACGCGCCGTTTCTGGTGTTCGGCGACGCCGACCTGGACGCCGCCGTCGACGGGGCGATGATCGCCAAGATGCGCAACGCCGGCGAGGCCTGCACCGCGGCGAACCGGTTCTACGTCGAATCGTCGGTTGCCGACGACTTCGGCCACCGGCTCGCGCAGCGGATGGCGAACCTGTCCGTCGGACCGGGCAGCGTCGAGCGGAACCAGGTCGGTCCGCTCATCAACGCCGAGGCGGTCGCGAAGGTTCACGGCCTCGTCACCGACGCCGTCGCCCGCGGCGCGCGCACGCTCGTCGGCGCCACGCGTCCGGAGCGCCCCGGCTACTACTACGACCCGACGGTGCTCATCGACGTGTCGGCGGATGCCGAGATCCTGTCCGAGGAGATCTTCGGCCCGGTCGCGCCCATCGTCCGCTTCGACGACGAGGGCGAGGCGATCCGGCTGGCCAACGCCACGGAATACGGCCTCGTCGCCTACGTCTACACCGGCGACCTCGCGCGGGGGCTGCGGGTGAGTGAGCAGCTGGAGACGGGCATGGTCGGGCTGAACCGCGGTCTGGTGTCCGACCCGGCCGCACCGTTCGGAGGCGTCAAGCAAAGCGGAATCGGACGCGAAGGCGGCCACGAGGGGGTCCTCGACTACCTGGAATCGAAGTACATCGCGGTGCAGTGGTGAGCGGTCCAGTGGTGAGCGGTCCAGTGGTGAGCGGTGCAGTGGTGAGCGGTCCAGTGACAAGTACACGCGGCATTCCCGGCCTGGCCGGGGTCGACCACATCGGCTTCACGGTGCCTGATCTCGAGCAGGCGCACCGCTTCCTGCTCGACGTGATCGGCTGCGAGTACATGTACTCCCTCGGCCCGTATCGCCACGACGACAGCGACTGGATGCGCGGGCATCTCAACGTCGACCCTCGCGCGGTCATGCAAGAACTGCGCTTCTACCGGTGCGGCGGCCAGGCGATCTTCGAGGTCTTCCAGTACTCCGCGCCGCAGCAGAATGCCGCGGGGCCGTGCAACAGCGACGTGGGCGGTCACCACGTGGCGGTGTACGTCGAGGACCTGGATGCCGCGGTCGAGTACCTCCGCGACCATGGCGTCACGGTGCTCGGCGACCCGACCGTCAGCAGCGGCCCGAGCGCGGGGCAACGTTGGGTGTACTTCCTTGCGCCGTGGGGGATGCAGTGGGAACTCGTGTCCTATCCCGACGGCAAGGCCTACGACCGTCAACCGTTGACGGCGGCAGTGACGGAGCGGCCATGACCGAGCACGAGGTACTGCACCCCTCCGTTGCGTGGATCGAGCTCGCCGCCACCGACGCCGACTGGGATGCCGCGGATCCGCAGCTGCTCACCGGCATGTTCAGCCAGCTCGTCCTGATCCGCTGCTTCGAGGAATACGTGCTCGAACTGTCGACGGCCGGCCTGATCCACGGCCCGGCCCATTCGAGCATCGGTCAGGAAGGTGGCGCGGTCGGCTCGGTGTTCGCGCTGACCAGCGACGACACCGTCAACGGCTCGCACCGCGGTCACCACCAGTTCCTCGCGAAGGTGCTCGGACACGTCGAGCCCAAGGGAATCGACCCGTTGCGGCCGTACTCGGACGACGTGCGCGCGATCCTGCTGCGCAGCCTCGCGGAGATCTGCGGGCTGGAGCGCGGCTTCAGCCATGGCCGCGGCGGGTCGATGCACCTGCAGTGGAACGAGGCGGGCGCCATCGGGACGAACGCCATCGTCGGAGGCGGTGTCCCGTTGGCCGCGGGTTCGGCATGGGCGCACCGGCATGCGGGCACGGACGCGGTGGCGGTCACCTACTTCGGGGACGGGGCGGCCAACATCGGCTCGACGTTGGAGTCGTTGAACCTGGCCTCGGCCTGGAAGCTGCCGCTGTGCTTCTTCATCGAGAACAACGGGTACGCCGTCTCGACGAACGTAGCCGAGGCCACCGGTGAACCCAGGCTGTCCGCGCGCGGCCCCGGCTTCGGCATTCCCAGCTGGAAGGTCGACGGGATGAACCCCCTCGCCGTGTATCTGGCGATGCAGGAAGCGCTGGCGCACATGCGCGCGGGCAACGGCCCCACCGTCATCGAGGCCGACGTGTACCGCTACTTCCACCAGAACGGCGCCTTCCCCGGCAGCGCGTTCCGCTACCGGTCCAAGGATGAGGAAGCCGCGTGGCGGGCGCGCGACCCGATCGATCAGATCAGCGGGCACCTGGTCCGTCGACAGCTGCTGCAGCAGGCCGACATCGACGACGCCGTGCGGCGTGCCAAGGAGCTCATGGCGGACATCGGCGCGGTGCTGCTCGAGCCGGTCCAGGGCGGGAAGCCGGGTGAGCGCCGGATCCGGCCGCAGGAGTGGCCGTCGACCGACTTCGTCGACGTCGGCGTGCGGGGTGATCTCGCCGAGTTCGCAGCTGCGCCGCTGGCCGACCGCGACACCTTCACCGGCGAGCTCGCCGAGATGAAGTTCATCGACGCGGTGGCGGGAGTGATGGCGCGCCGAATGGAGACCGACGACCGGATCGTCGTGATGGGCGAGGACGTGCACCGGCTCAACGGTGGGACCAACGGGGCGACGCGAGGCTTGAAGGAGGCGTACCCGGACCGCGTTCTCGGCACGCCGATCAGCGAGAACGCGTTCGCCGGCCTGGGCGGGGGAGTGGCGCTGGACGGCCGCTTCCGCCCCGTCGTCGAGTTCATGTACGCCGACTTCATGTGGGTCGCCGCCGACCAGCTGTTCAACCAGATCGGCAAGGCCCGCCACATGTTCGGCGGCACCGGCGCCGTGCCGTTCGTCCTGCGCAGCAAGGTTGCCATGGGCACCGGGTACGGCTCGCAGCACTCGATGGACCCCGCGGGCATCTTCGCCACCGCGCCGGGCTGGCGCATCGTCGCGCCGTCCACGCCGTTCGACTACGTCGGCCTGATGAACAGCGCGCTTCGGTGCGAGGACCCGGTCGTGGTGCTCGAACACGTCGATCTCTACACCAGCACCGGCGATGGGCCCGTCGACGACCTGGACTACTGCATCCCGGTCGGCAAGGCGGCGGTGCGCCGCGAGGGTGCCGACGTCACCGTGCTGACGTACCTGGCGATGACGGCCTACACGATGCAAGCCGTCGAGGGGCTCGGCACCGTCGACGCCGAAGTCATCGACCTGCGCTGGCTGGACCGGGCGAGCATCGATTGGGACACCATCGGCCGCAGCATCAGGAAGACGAACCGCGTCCTGGTCGCGGAGCAGGGGCCCCGCGGCACCTCCTACGGTTCGTGGCTCGCAGACGAGATCCAGCGTCGCTACATCGACTGGCTCGACCACCCCGTCGAGCGGCTCACCGGCGGTGAGGCGTCGCCCAGCATCAGCAAGGTGCTGGAGCGGGCCGCCATCGCCAAGTCCGAGGAAGTTGCGGCCGCGCTGACGAAGATCATGGGGAGCTGACGTGCCGCAACTGCTGCGAATGCCCGAGGTCGCGGCCAACACCACCGAAGCGGTGCTGGCGAGCTGGCCGCTGCGGCTGGGCGCCACCTTCCGGGCGCACGACACCATCGCGACCGTGGAGACCGCCAAGGCTGTCGTCGACATCGAAGCCGAACAGGACGGTGTCCTGCTGGCGACGCTCGTCGCGGAAGGTACGGAGGTGGTCATCGGCGATCCCATCGCCCTGTTCGCCACTGTTGGCGAAGAGGTGACGGATATCGACGCCGCCCTGGCTGCCCTCGGCGCCCACCGGCGCGATCCCGACAACGGTGCCGACGCAAAGTCCGATCTCGCCCTGGACGTGCCGGAAGCCGATCGCGAACCGTCCACGCCGGCGCCTGAACTGCCCGCCCGCACGGTGACCGGCAACGGCCGCGCCGCATCGCCACAACGGATCTTCACCAGCCCGCTCGCGCGGCGGCTTGCGCGGGAGGCGCGGCTACCTGTCGACGAGATCGCCGGAACCGGCCCGAACTCGCGCATCGTCAGACGCGACGTCGAGGCCGCCATCGCTCAGCGCACCGACTCGATCGGCATCGGTCAACCGTCAGGGCCGGCTGGGCCGTCAGGGCCGGCCGGGGCGGCCCGGGCGGCATCCGTCGACCATCCGCACACCCGGCTGCGCCGCGCGATCGCCGCTCGGCTCGTCGAGAGCACCCGGACAGCGCCGCACTTCTACCTGCGCGGCACGGCCCGGGTGGATGCGCTGACCCGACTGAGATCCGAGCTCAACGACGGCGCGCCGACGCGGATCTCGCTGACAGATCTGATCGTCAAGGCGGTCGCCCACGCACATCTGGCGGTGCCGGAGATGAACGTGATCTGGACTCCGGACGCGGTCCGCTCGTTCGCCGGAGTCGACGTCGCAGTCGCGGTCGCCACCGACAACGGTCTCGTCACTCCGGTGCTGCGGTCCGTCGACTCGCTCAGCGTCCGGGCGATCGCCCGCGCCACGAGTGATCTGGTCGATCGGAGCCGGCGCGGGGCGCTGCGGCAGCACGAGCTCGAGGGCGGCACCATCACGGTCACCAACCTCGGCATGTACGGCACCGCAGAGTTCGCGGCAATCATCAACCCGCCACAGTCCGCCATCCTCGCCGTGGGCGCCGTCCGGGACGAGCCGGTCGCGCTGGACGGGCAGGTGGTCAGCGCGCCGGTGATGCGGGTGACCCTATCGGTCGACCATCGACCGGTCGACGGCGTGACCGCTGCCCGCTGGCTCCAGGCCTTCCTCGCCGTGCTGGAAAGGCCGGTACAGCTACTGTCCTGACGCCGACCGGTAGCTGCCGCTCAAGCGCTCAGATCGCCCCACAGCTCATCCGGAAGCGCGGCGTGCCAGTACCGGGCGTTCTGGGTCATCTCCGCAACAGAGCGCACTCCGACGACGATCGCGCGAACGGCCGCGTTCCGCGTCGCGAACCGGAGTGCTGCCGCCGGGAGCTCCACTCCGTGCGCCCGGCAGATGTCGCCGAGTTCCCTGGCCCGGTCGACGACAGCCGACGGCGCGGGGCCGTAGTCGAACGTCGCACCAGTCGACGGAGCCGCCAGCACGCCGCTGTTGAAGACGCCCGCGACGATCACGTCCACGCCGCGCCTTGCGCAGAGTTCGAGCAACGGCTCCGCGGAGCGATCGAGCAGCGTGTACCGGCCGGCGATCATGACGCAGTCGATGTCGGTCTCGGCCACGAAGCGCTGCAGCATGGGCACCTGGTTCATCCCGACGCCGATGCGCTCGACGAGCCCGTCGGAGCGCATGCGCTCCAGCTCGGGATAGGCCTCGTCCACCGCCGGGCGCCAATGCCGATCCGGATCGTGGATGAGCAGCTGGTCGACCCGGTCCAGCCCCAGTCTGGTCAGGCTGGATTCCACTGAGCGGCGCACACCGTCGGCGCTGTAGTCGTACACGCGCTGCAGCGGTGGCGTGCCGTAATACCCCTCCGTCCCGTCGACGAACTCGGCCGCGGGCACGAGGAGCCGGCCGACCTTGGTGCTGACGGCGAATTGCTCGCGCGGGATGCCGCTGAGCAGGCGCCCCATCCGGCACTCCGAAAGCCCGAGACCGTAGTGCGGCGCGGTGTCGAAGCTACGGACCCCGGCTTCCCACGCCGCCGCCATCACCGCGTCGGCGCCGGCGTCCGACACCGGTGCGAACAGCCCGCCGAGCGGGGCGCCGCCGAGGACCAGCTCGACGCCATCGGGCCGTTCGCCCGCAGCTGCTCGGCTCTTCTCGTTCGGGATCATTCGGCCAGCCGGTAGAACCGCAGCGCCGTACCACCGAGGAGCCGCCCGCGCTCCGTGGGGGACAGCTCGTCGACCAGCTCGCGCAGCGCTGTCCACACTCGCGCATATCCGCCGGCGACAAGGCATACCGGCCAATCGCTGCCGAGCATGAGCCGGTCTGCTCCGAACAGCTCCAGTGCCTGCTCGACGAAGGGCCGGATGGTCTCCCTGCTCCACATGGTCGGGTCGCCCACCGCGGGATACAGGCCGGAGAGCTTGGCGAACACGTTCGGGCGCTCGGCCGCGCGCGACAGTGCCGCGCGCCACTCGGAGTGGTCCGGCCGCCCGACCGGCGGCTTGGACAGATGGTCGATGACAAGCGGCAACTCGGGGTGGCGCGCCGCGACCGTGGCCACGTGCCGCAGTTGCCGGGGGCGGTCACTGACCACGTCGTACGGGATCTCGTTGCGTTCCAGCAGCGCGAAGCCGAGCTCGACGTCGGCGCGCGCCATCCAGTCGTCATCGCCGATGCGGTGGATCAGGCAGCGCACGCCGACGAATGCCGGATCAGCGCGCAGCAGGTCCAGCCGCGCCGCCGCGGCAGCCGGGTCGTGCAGCGGCAGCCACCCGACGACCCCCGCGATGCGGGCGTTGGCCTTCGCCTCGCCCAGCAGGAAGTCCGTTTCCTCGTCGCTGTCGGCGGTCTGCACCAGGACGGTCGCGCTGACACCCGCAGCGTCCAGCTCCGGTTCGAGGTCCCCCCAACCGAAGCTCCGGTAGAGCGGACCGTCCTCGGGCGCCGGCCACACGGTGCGCCCGGGCTCGAGGCGCCACAGGTGGTGGTGCGCGTCGATCACCCGGCCACCGTGCTCGGTCAGCTGCGTATCGCCTGCCACACCGCACCGTCCGGGTAGGTGTGCGCCGCGCGCGACTCCGGCTTGATCTCGCCGCCGGCCCCGGGCAGTCGAGGGGCGCGGTAGGCGCCGCGCTCGATGACGACCGGATCGGTGAAGTGCTCGTGCAGATGGTCGACGTACTCGATCACGCGTCCGTCCGTACTGCCGCTCACCGCGACGAAGTCGAACATCGACAGGTGCTGGACTAGCTCGCACAACCCGACGCCCCCCGCGTGCGGGCAGACGGGAATGCCGAAGCGCGCCGCGAGCAGCAGGATCGCGACGTTCTCGTTCACGCCGGCCACGCGCGTGGCGTCGAGATTGAGTACCTGCAGACCGCCGGCCTGCAGGTACTGCTTGAACATCACCCGGTTGTGTACGTGCTCGCCGGTCGCCACCCGGACCGGCGCGATCGCGCGTGCGATGGCCGCATGCCCCAGCACGTCGTCGGGGCTGGTCGGCTCCTCGACCCAGTACGGCTCGAACTCGGCCAGCCTGCCCAGCCAGTCGATGGCGTCGGGCACGCTCCACCGCTGGTTGGCGTCGACGGCGAGGCGGGCCCGCCCCGCGACCGCGCCGCGCGCGATGCCCATGCGCCTGACGTCATCCGCGAGGTCCGCGCCGACCTTGATCTTGACCAGGTCGAACCCGTCGTCCACTGCTTCGCGGCACAGCCGGGCCAGCTTCTCGTCGGAGTAGCCCAGCCAGCCGGGGGAGGTCGTGTACGCCGGGAAGCCGTCGGCCTCGAGGCGGGCGATCCGCTCGGCGCGTCCCGGCTCCGCCGACCGCAGGATCTCCAGCGCCTGCTCGGGCGTGAGCGCGTCGGTAAGGTAGCGGAAATCGACCAGCTCAACGAGCTGCTCCGGGGTGAACCCCGACAGGTACCGCCACAGCGGCAGGCCGGCGCGCCGGGCGTGCAGGTCCCACACGGCGTTGATCAGGGCGCCGGCGGCCATGTGCGCGACGCCCTTCTCTGGCCCGAGCCAGCGCCACGGGCTGATGCCGGTCAGCTCTCGCGCGAAAGTCCCCATCGCAGCGGCGAGGACGTCGACGTCGCGACCCACCACGTGCAGCGCCAGCTTCTCGATGGCGCTCGCCTGCAGGTCGTTGCCCTCACCGATGGTGAACACGAATCCGTGCCCCTGCGCCCCCTCCGGGTCGTCGGTCTCGACGATCACGTACGCGGCGGAGTAGTCGGGGTCGGGGTTCATCGCGTCGCTGCCGTCGAGCGCGAGGGACGTGGGGAAGCGGATGTCGCTAACCTGCACCGCGGTGATCGTCGTCATTGCGTCATCGCCGCCGCTCGCTGCTCGTGGTCCGGCACCAGGCCGCGCACGGTCGGGTTCATCAGCTCGCCGATGCCGTCGATGGCGATGCGGACGACGTCGCCGTCGGAGAGGCTGAAGCTGCTCTCGGGGACCAGTGACGTGCCGGTGGCGAGCACGGCGCCGTGCGGGAAGACGTCCGCGCGGAACAGGTATTCGGCAAGCACGTCCACCCGCCGCCGCAGCTGGCTCGTCGAGGTGCTGCCCGTCCACGCGACCGCAGCCTCCCGGCTGACGGTCAGCGAGATCGTGAGCGCGTACGGGTCGGGAACCGAGGAGGACAGCACGATCGCCGGGCCAAGAGCACAGCCACCGAGGTACACCTTCGCCTGCGGCAGGTACAGCGGATTCTCCGCCTCGATGCTGCGCGAACTCACGTCGTTGCAGATGGTCCAGCCGAAGATCTTGCCGTCGGGGTCGAGCACCGCGGCGAGCTCGGGCTCGGGGACGTTCCACTCCGAGTCGGCCCGCACGGAGATCGCCTGGCCAGGGCCGCTGACCCGCCAGCCGACGGACTTCATGAACAGCTCGGGGCGCTCGGCGGCGTAGACGCGGTCGTAGATGTCCGGAGTGCCGCTCTCCTCCACCCGGGCGTGCAGCGATCGCTCGTAGGTGACGCCGGCGGCCCAGACCTCGGTGTCGCTGTCGACCGGCGCCAACGGGTCACCGGCGGGATCGAGCACCTCCGCACCCTCACCGTGCGCGGCCAATGTGTCGAGTCCGCGGAACACGTCGACGAGGCGCGTCCCGACCGGGAGTACCCGGCTGCCCGCATCGCTGCCGAGCACCCACCGGGGGCGCCCATCGACGTCGTTGCGTCGCTCCAAGTACCCCGTCACTCCGCTCCGTCCGGATCTCGCAGTTGCGGCGGTAGCAACACCGCGGGCATGTCCTGGTAGGCCACCGGTCGCAGGAAGCGGTGGATCGCCTCCGCGCCGACGGACGTGTATTGCGGGTTCGTCGTGGCCGGCCACGGGCCGCCGTGCTGCTGCGCGGGCACGACGGCCACGCCGGTCGGCCAGCCGTTCCACAGCACGCGCCCGGCGATACGGGCCAGGGCTGGGACGAGGGCGGCCGCGAGTTGCTCGCCGGCGTCGCCGTGGACCGATGCGACCAGCGTGCCGTGCAGCCGCTCAGCGAGGGTGAGTGCCTCGTCCGGCGTGGAGTACTCGATCACGACGCCGGACGGTCCGAAGCACTCCGTCTGCACCTCGTCGATCGCGGCGAGCGCCGCGGTGGCGGGCAGCCGGATCAGCCCGGGGCTCACCGTCGCGCCCCGGCCGGCCGACGGCGCTCGGAGCACGCTCGCTCCGTCGATCGCACCGACGATCCCGACGTGCTCGAGGTATGCGCGCGCGATGCCCGGCGTGAGCAGCGGCCCCGGCTCGACCGCTCCGAGCAGCTCGGCGCTGCGCTCGGCCACCGCGGAGCCGGCCGGCACCACGAGCAGACCCGGATT
>JAVHVL010000461.1:0-4831 GCA_032160565.1 Pseudonocardiales bacterium
GCCGGGCACCCGCGTCGTCGACGCGGGTGGCGTGAGTCCGGGCCGGACGGTTCAGGCCGTGCGGCTCACAGCCGGCCGCCGAGCAGCACGCCGCCGTCGATGACCAGCGTCTGCCCGGTGATCCACGAGGCCTTCGGACTCACCAGGTAGGCCACGGCGCCGGCCACGTCCTCGGGCACGCCAAGCCGCTCGAGAGGGTACGGGCCGGCCACTTCGCTCTCGCGGCCGTCGTACAGCGCCTTGGCGAAACGGGTCTTCACGACTGCCGGCGCGACGGCGTTGACGCGCACCCGCGGGCCGAGTTCGTGTCCGAGCTGGCGGGTCAGCGCGATCACCGCCGCCTTGCTCGCCCCGTACATACCGATGCCCTCCGCGGCGTGCAGGCCGGCAGCCGAGGCCAGGTTCACGACGGACCCGCCGTGTTCGGCCATCCAGCCGGTGTACACCGCCTGCGTCCAGGCGAGCGTGCCGAGGACGTTGACTTCGAGGGTCTTACGCGCGGCCGGGAGGTCGATGCCGATGATCGGGCCGTAGGCGGGGTTGACCGCGGCGTTGTTGACGAGGACGTCGATGCTCCCCCAACGCTGTAGCGTCGCCGCGACGGTCTCGTCCCTGTGCGCCGCGTCGTCCACGCGGCCGGCGACGTAGCTGGCGTGCTCGGCCCCGCCGAGCAGGTCGACGGCCTCGACGAGGTCGGTCTCCGTCCGCCCGGTCACGCAGACGCGGTGCCCGTCGTCGACGAGCGCACGCGCCACCGCGAGCCCGATGCCGCGACTGGCGCCGGTGACGATCGCCGTGGGTGCGTCCGATGCCATCAGTGGTCTCCCGCCTCGCCGGGGTCGGCGCACAGTCCGCGAAGGTAGATGTCAGAGAGTTGGTCGGCCACCTGCTCCGACGACGACGGCGAGTCCGGGCGGAACCACTGGTACGTCCAGTTGCACATCCCGAACAGGCCGAAGGTGGCGACCCGGGCGTTCTGCGTGCGGAAGACCCCGGTCTCGATGCCGCGCCGGATGAGCCCCTCGACCTGCGCCTCGTACATGTCGCGCTTGGCCTTGGCCATCTTCTGCAGATCCGGCGGCAGGTCACGGTAGTACTGGAAGTAGATCCGCACCTGGTTCGGCCGGCTGCTCACCAGCGCCAAGACGTCCCGGAAGCAGATCCGGATCGCGTCGCACACCGGATGATCGGGCCGCAGGTGCTGTCGCGCCATCTCGAGCAGGTCGTCGATCCACGCGTCATGGATCGCGTAGAGGATGTCGTGCTTCACCCGGAAGATCTCCAGCACCGCAGCCTTGGTGGTTCCGGCCTGCTCGGCGATCGAGGCCAGCGACGCGTTGTGGTATCCGACCTCGTCGAAGAGGTCGGCCGCCGCGCTCATGATCGCCTCCCGTGGCCCGAAAAGGCTGACCACCGCGCCTTCGCCGCCCTCGTCCGAGAACGCGTCCAACAAGGTGGCCCTCCTTCGTCGCGGTGCGCTCAACCTGTCATGGCGGCGTGCCGGAACGGTGTTCCAAAGTGACTCACCGGCAGCGCGCCGGCGTGCGATCAGATGGCTGACATCACGCGTGAGGAGTCATTGTGAAGGGACGCCTTGTGGCCCTCGTCGGGCCCGAGAAGATGGAGATCCAGGAGTACGACCTGCCGGCCGTCGAGCCCGGCGCGGCGCTGCTGAAGGTGCGCCGAGCAAACGTCTGCGGCTCGGACCTGCACATCTACCACCACCTCAGCGTCGCGCTGCGCGACATCGCGATGGGGCACGAATTCGTGGCCGAGGTGGAGCAGCTCGGTGCGGGTCTGACCACCGATTCGGCGGGCCAGCCGCTCGGCATCGGCGACCGCGTCGTGGTGGTCTACTTCCACACCTGCCACCGCTGCCCGGCCTGCGACCGCGGCGACTTCAACATGTGCGTCAACGCCCTTGCGGCGATGGCGCAGCCGCCGACGTCCGCGCCGCACTTCCACGGCGCGTTCGCCACGCACTTCTATCTCAGCCCTGGCCAGTACTTCTACAAGGTCCCGGACGAGCTGACCGACGCCGAGGTCGCCGGCGCGAACTGCGGCCTGGCCCAGGTGATGTTCGCGCTCGACAAGATCGGCCTGCACCGCGGGCAGACCGTGGTCATCCAAGGTGCCGGTGGGCTCGGCCTGTACGCCTGCGCCGTGGCGGCCAGTAGCGGCGCGCGGGTGATCGTCGTCGAGGCGCAGCAGGCACGTATCGAGGCCGCGCGGCAGTTCGGCGCCACGGACGTCGTGGACATGTCCGTGCACCAGACGCCGGACGAGCGGGCCAAGAAGGTCCTCGACCTCACCGACGGGCTCGGCGCGGACATCGTCCTCGAGGTGACCGGGCGGGCCGAGGCGTTCCTCGAGGCGATCGACTTCGCGCGGGTCGGCGGCAGCATCGCGTCGGTCGGCAACCTCAACGTGGGCGCGAAGTTCGAGTTGACGATCGCACCGGCGATCTTCACCCGCAAGAACCTACGGGTGCACGGCTACCTGCGCTACGACCCGTGGTTCCTGCGCTACTGCCTCGAGTTCATCGTCGCGAACCGCGAGCGCTACCCGTTCGAGTCGCTGAGCGACCGTGTCTACACGATCGACGAGATCGACGAGGCGGTGACGAGCGGAGAGGCGCGCCAGGTCGCCCGCGTCGCAGTCGTCCCCGCGTGACCCCGCCGCCCGCACCGCGCGTGCCGGCTGTGCCGGCTGTGCCGGCTGTGCCTTCTGCGCCTTCTTCCGCGCCTTCTGCGCCCGAAAGGACACCAGAGTGACCGACACGATCTACGGCAACTACAACGTCGGGCAGTGGCGAGGACCGTCGGAGGCAGGGACCTTCCCGGTCCACGACCCGGCGACGGGGGAGCTGGTCGCCGAGGTGGCGACCGCCACCGCCGACGACGTGCGCTTCGCAATCGACGGCGCGTCGGCCGTGCAGGCTTCGTGGGGCGCGACGCCGCCGGTCGAGCGTGGCGCGATCATCAAGCGCGCGTGCGCAATCATGACCGCGCGGCTCGACGAGCTCGGCCGGCTGCTCGTCCGCGAGCAGGGCAAGCCCTTGCCGCAGGCGGTAGGCGAGAGCATCTACGGGATCGGGTTCCTGGAGTGGTTCGCCGAGGAGGGGCGCCGGTCGCACGGCATGACCATTCCGGCCACCACGACCGCGAAACGGATCGTCGTGCTGCGGCAGCCGATCGGCGTCACCGTGGCCATCACGCCGTGGAACTTCCCCTCCACACAGCTGCTCCGCAAGCTCGGTGCCGCCCTCGCTGCCGGCTGCACCATGATCGTCAAGCCCGCCGAGCTGACGCCGCTGTCGGCACTCGAGATCGCGCGCTGCTTCGACGAGGCGGGGCTGCCAGCCGGCGTGCTGTCGGTGCTCTGCGCGCCCGAGCCGTACGACTTCGCCGACGTGGTCATGGCCGACCCCCGGGTGCGGGCGATCTCGTTCACCGGCTCCACCGAGGTCGGCAAGATCCTGATGCGCTCGTCGGCAGACACGATGAAGAAGGTCTCGCTCGAACTCGGCGGGCACGCCCCGCTCATCGTCTTCGACGACGCGAATCTCGACGTCGCCGTCGCCGAGACGATGGCCTCGAAGTTCCGCAACATGGGGCAGACCTGCGTCTCGGTCAACCGCATCTTCGTGCACGAGGCGGTCGTGGACGACTTCAGCGAGCGCCTCGAGCGGGCCATGGGGGCACTGCGGATCGGCAACGGCCTGGATGAGGCGTCCGACGTCGGGCCGCTCATCGAGCCCGCGGCGATCGAGAAGGTCGAGCGGCACATCGCCGACGCCGTCGAGAAGGGCGCCAAGGTCGTGCTCGGTGGCGGGCGGGCGGCCGGGCCCGACCTGCGCTCCGAACAGTACTTCGAGCCGACGCTACTGGTGAACGTCGACGATTCCATGCTCGTCACCCAGGAGGAGACCTTCGGCCCGGTGGCGCCGATCCTCACCTTCCGCGACGAGCAGGACGTGATCGCGCGCGCGAACAACACCCCCTATGGCCTGTCCGCGTACTGCTTCACCAACGACCTCAACCGCGCGATCCGGATGTCGGAGGCTCTGGAGTACGGCACGGTCGGCATCAACGACGCGATGATCTCCGCGGTGCAGGCGCCCTTCGGCGGGATGAAGGAGAGCGGGCTCGGGCGTGAGGGCGGCCCCTTCGGCCTGGACGAGTTCCAGGAGACGAAGTACGTCTCGATCGGGCAGGTCGGGTGAGCACCGCGGCCCCCCCGCGCGCCACTCGAGTACCGCGGATCGACGCCGGCATCTTCCACAACCCGGGCAGCGTGGCGGTCATCGGCGCCTCCGAGAATCGCGACAAGGTCGGCGGGCGGCCGATCCACTACATGAAGGAGCAGGGCTTCGCCGGCGCGATCTACCCGATCAACCCGTCCCGTCCGATCGTTCAGGACCTGCCGGCCTACCCGGACATCGCGTCGCTCCCCGCTGTCCCCGACGTCGCGATCATCGCCATCGGCGGTGCCGCGGCGGTCGACGCCGTGCGGCAGTGCGCCGAGGCCGGCGTCAAGGGCTGCGTGATCATGGCATCCGGCTTCGCCGAGACCAGCGACCCGGCCGGCGCCCTCATGCAGCAGGAGATGGTGCGCACCGCGCGAGCAACCGGGATGCGGCTGGCCGGGCCGAACGCCCACGGCATCTCTGACTTCAGCACGGGCGCGATCCTGTCGTTCTCGACGATGTTCACCGAGGTCGCGCCGCTGGACGGGCCGGTCGGGCTCGTCAGCCAGAGCGGCGGCATGTCGGCCATCCCGTACGGACTGCTGCGCCAGCGCGGCGTCGGCGTGCGGTACGTGCACGGCA
>JAVHVL010000466.1:0-15814 GCA_032160565.1 Pseudonocardiales bacterium
GTACACCGCACACGCCGCGCTGCCACACCTGCTGGCGGCCGCGGACCAGGAGCCGCGCCGCGTCGCCGACCTGGTGCTGATCAGCAGTGTCGCCGGCCGGGTGCCGCGCAACGGCAGCGGCGTCTACAACGCCACCAAGCACGCCGTCGGGGCCTTCGGCGAGGCGCTGCGCCAGGAGGTCACCGAGCGGCACGTCCGGGTGAGCCTGATCGAGCCCGGCGCGGTGGCAACCGAGCTCGCCGGGCACAACCGCCCCGAGATCCTCGAGTCGATCCGCGGGCGGTTCAGCGGGGTCGAGCGGCTGGAGTCGGAAGACATCGCCGACGCGATCACCTACGTCGTCACGCGGCCCCGGCGCACGGCGATCAACGAGATGCTGATTCGCCCGACCGAGCAGCAGTGGTGAACGCGGCCGAGCCGGCCCGCCCGCTGGAGGATCAGATGTGCGTGAACGAGCCGTACGTTGCCGTCGGGTCGTAGACGGCCTGGTGGCGGACGCCGTTGGCGGGATCGACCGCGGCATCCGTCATGCCGTTCCCGACGTAGATGCCGACGTGATATACGGACCCGACGCTGTCGTGGTAGAAGACCAGGTCGCCCGGTACCGCGCGTGCGGCGGGGATCAACCGGGCGGCGCTGAACTGGTCGGCGGCGATCCGCGGCGTGGTGAACCCGGCGAGGCGGTAGGTGTAGAGCACGAGGCCGGAGCAGTCGAAGGCGCTCGGACCGGCTGCGCCCCACACATAGGGCTGGCCGAGGTGCCGGTTCGCCTCGGCGACCACGGCCCGGTTCACGGCCGGAACGCTCACCGCACCCGCTCCGGGGCCGCCTCGCGTGTCGATGGCGCGGCAGCCGAGCAGGACGTTGCTGCCGAGCCCCACGTTGACCGCCCACACGCAGGCGAGGTGCGCCCCGGCAGCGACGGCGACCGTGGCGGAGAAGCCGGCACTAGCGCCGGCCCCGTACGCCGTCACGAGGTCCGGGCGCGGGATCGACGTGTTGAGCGTCGCCTTCGACACCCCGTCCACGTACACCACGACGGTGACCGCGCCCGCTCGGTAGTCCGGATCCGACGCCCAGCCGGTCACCCGGATGCTCGTCGTCGAGGTACGGGCGCCGGTCTCGACCTTGCCGGCCGGGCTGCGGGCGGCGATCTGGGCACGTCTCAACACGGTGCCCAACGGCGTGGCCACGCAGCTGAGCACCCTGCCCTGCCCCAAGCCGATGTTCGGCACGACCGCGCAAAGAGTGTGCACGCCGGTGGTCGGCACCGGCACGGTGAACTTGAAGCCTGTCGTGGGGCCGGTGTGCATGGCCCGCGCGACGTCCGGGCGCGCCAGGGACGTCACCTTGGACGCCACGCGGACGCCGTCGACGACGCCGAGCACGGTCACCGCGGTCCCGACCGCATCGGGGTCCGCCGCCCAGCCGCGCAGCACGACCTGGCCGGCCACCGGCGCGCCCAGCCCGTCCACCGCGGCGGACACGCTGTCCAGGTGGCCGATCGGATCGTGCGGGCCGGCCGGATTGGCGGCGGCGGGTACGGCCGGCAGCGCGACGGCCGCAGCCACCGCCACCGTCAGCGCGGCAACCGCCAGTCGCGCGGCGCGGGAGCGGAACTGGCGGAATACGGCATTGGCGGGCACGAGCAGGTCCTCCACGGTCGGCAACCGGATGATCGCTGCCTATCCCTTCGGCAGGCACCGGCGCATACCTGAGCCGTACGGCCGACCGGCCTTATCTCCTGTGCCGGAACGCATCCCGGATCTGCTGCTCGACCTCGGCGCTGGTGACGAATACCAGCTCGTCACCAGCCTCCAGGCTGGAGTCCGCCATCGGGACGATCACCTGCCCGCCACGAAGGATCGTGAGCAGTGCGGCGCCGGCCGGGATGGCGAGCTCGCCCACCAGCCGGCCGACCAGCGGGGCGTCCTCACCCAGCGTGATCTCGACGATGCTGCCCCCGCCCAGGTGCCTCGTCATCAGCCGCACCAGGTCGTCGATGCTGACCGCCTCCTCGACGGCGGCGACCAGGCGGCGCGGCGTGGACACGGCGGTGTCGACGCCCCATTCGTCGGTGAACAGCCATTCGTTGCCCGGGTCGTTCACCCGCGCCACAACGCGCCGCACCGCGAACTCCCGCTTGGCGAGCATCGCGAACACCAGGTTCACCTTGTCGTCGCCGGTGGTGGCGATCACCGCGTCGCAGCCGTCGATGCCCGCCGCTTGCAGCGAGCCGAGCTCGCATGCGTCGGCCAGCAGCCAGTCCGCCTCCGGCACCTCGCTCGGGCGATAGTTCTGCCGGTCCCGTTCGATCAGCAGCACCTTGTGCCCGACGATCAGCAGCGCTTTCGCGATCGACCTGCCGACGGCGCCCGCGCCGGCTATCGCGATGCGCATCGTCCGCTCTCCTCACGCATGGCTGCGGGGCGGCGTCGCCGCCGATAACCTGCAGTCCACACCACCGGGGACTCCCAAGGCCATCGGGGCTCGGCCGGACGAGCCGACGAACCGGGCGGAAGGGGCGCTGATGACCCTGAATCAGCTGTACCTCGCCCTGCTGGCCGGCGGGCTGGTGCTGATGGTCAGCATCGTCGCCACCCGGGTCGCCTCCCGCGCCGGGCTGCCGAGCCTGTTGCTTTTCCTCGCGCTGGGCGTGGCACTCGGCGAAGACGGGCTCGGGGTGCGCTTCGACGACGCCCAGCTCGCCCAGAACCTCGGCACCGCCGCGCTCGCCGTCATCCTCATCGAGGGCGGGCTGACGACGCGATGGAGCGACATCAGGCACGTCGTCGCGCCGGCCGCGGTGCTCGCGATGGTCGGAGTCGGCGTCAGCACGGCGGTTACCGCGGTCGCCGCCCATCTGCTGCTCGGGTTCAGCTGGCAGCTCGCCCTGCTGCTCGGCGCGATCGTCTCGTCCACCGACGCCGCGGCTGTCTTCTCGGTGCTCCGGGTCCTGCCGCTGCCGCGGCGGGTGGCCGGGCTGCTCGAGGCCGAATCCGGCTTCAACGACGCACCCACGGTGATCCTCGTCCTGCTGTTCAGCACGATCCCGTTCCACGTCTCCCCCGCCGTCTTCCTCGGTAGCCTCGTCTACGAGTTGGCAGCGGGAGCGGTGATCGGCTTGGGGCTCGGCTGGCTCGGCGCGGTCGTGCTGCCCCGCCTTGCGCTGCCCGCCTCGGGCCTCTACCCGCTGGCGACCTTCGGCCTGGGCATGATCGCCTTCGCGGCCGCCGGCGCCGCGCACGCCAGCGGCTTCCTGGCCGCCTACCTCGCTGGTCTGGTGCTGGCCAACGTCGGCCTGCCGCACCGCGCCGCGACGCGCTCCTTCGCGGAGGGGCTGGGCTGGCTGGCGCAGATCGGCCTGTTCGTGTTGCTCGGGCTACTCGTCACGCCGAGCAAGCTGCCGCAGCAGGTGTTCCCGGCGCTGGTGATCGGCCTCGTCCTGCTGCTGGTAGCACGGCCGCTCGCCATCGTCCTCTCACTCGTGGGGTTCCGGATCCCCTGGCGCGAAAAGGCTTTCCTGTCCTGGGCCGGCCTGCGCGGGGCGGTCCCGATCGTGCTGGCCACCTTCCCGATCGTGCATGGAGTGCCGGACAGCAAACGGCTGCTCGACATCGTCTTCGTGCTGGTCGTGATCTTCACCCTCGTGCAGGGGCCGAGCCTCCGCCCGCTGGCGCAGTGGATGCGGTTGATCCCGGCGGAGTCCACGCGGGAGATCCCCGTGGAGTCCGCGCCACTCGACGTGCTCGACGCCGAACTGCTCACGATGACCATTCCGTCCGGCTCGGCGCTGCACGCGGTGTCCATCCTCGAACTGCGGCTGCCCGATCCCAGCGCCATCACGCTGATCATCCGGGGCGGGCACACCTTCGTCCCCGCGCCCGACACCCAGCTCGAGGTCGGCGACGAGATCCTCATCGTCACGACCAGAGCCCGGCGCGACGCGACCGAGAACCGGCTACGGGCAGTGAGCCGGCGCGGCAAGCTCGCCTACTGGTTCGACGAGTACGGCCTGCCGGACTGATCCGGCCGGAATGCCGGCGCGCGGGCGGTCCCGGGGGGGTTGGCCGCCCGCGCACGCGGCGTCATGAGGATGGTCTTCAGGGCACGGCCGGGTGGCTCGGGGACAAGGCCGGCAGGTTCTTCGGCGCGCCGGTCGAGAGCGCTGGTGTGCTCGCCCCGTCGCCCGGGTGCGACGGGGTCGGCTTGCCGGTGCGATGACCGTTGGACTGCGACGGCTGCGCGGTCGGGTTGCTGTGACTCGCCGACGCCGACCCCGGGTGCGGGACGGTCGCGCAGTACGCGGTGATCTTGTCCCGGCCGCCCGCCGCGGTAGCCAGGTTGGCGAAAGCGATGGACACGTCGGCCGCCTGGCCGTTGGCCTTCGCGCGGTCGTAGGCCGTGCAGAGTCCGAATGCCGCCGCACCGGTGGGGTCCGGCCCGACCGCGGTGGACGTGGCGGAGGACGTCGGCGTGCCGGGCGTGGGTGTCTTTGCGCCGCCGCTGTTGCCGCTGCTGTGGCCGCGGCCGTGCCCGTCGCTCTTGCCGTTGACCTGCCCGTCCCCGTTGCCATTCCCGTTGGCCAGGCTGTTCCCGGGGTGGCCGGCGGGCGCTCCGAGGAGGTGGTGCGCGAAATTCTGCGCCGTGTCGGGCAGGACACCCGCGAACGCCGCCGTACCGATGCCGCCGATGCCGATGGCGCCCACGGCGAGCGCCGCCGCGCCGCGGGCACTCAGCCGGCCGGCAAGCGTTGCCGGGCTGCGCCGACGGCCGCGGCCGAATCGCGGCGAGGGTGCATACCGCTGGCGATATGCGGAACTCGCCGACGCGAACCCGTCCAGCTCGTCGGACGTCGTGGACGCGCGCAACGCGTTCATGACATCACCCACGAGGTAGGCGTCCCTTGGCGCGTCCACCGGCAGCGGAGCACCGGACAGCAAAGCTTCGAAGGCCAGCTCCTCAGGAGTGAGGGGGGCCGGTTGGCGGTTCCACGGAAGGTTCGGCATGTCAGCGAATAGATCGGCACCGCCGCTCAAAGCGTTACACCCCGCTCGGTCATGATGCGGGCGAGCTTCCGCAGCCCCCGATGGGCCGCCACGCGCACGGCGCCTGCGCTGCGGTCGACGATCTCGGCCACCATGTCCACCGGCAACCCCGCGACCACGCGCAGCAGGATCACCTCCGCCTGCAGTGGCGGCAGCGTCGCGATCAGATCCAGCGCGGCCCGGGTGTCGAGGTTGCGCAGCGCCAGGTCGGCGCTGTCCTCGTCGACCACGCCGTCCTCCGGCAACTCGACGGGCGTAGCAGGTTGACGGATGCGGCGACGGACTTCGTCCACGTTGCGTCGCTTGGCGATCGTGAACACCCAGCCTCGCCAGGCGGTTTCGTCGCCGCGAAACGTGTGCAGCCCCCGCACGATGTGCAGCCAGGTCTCCGCCGCCAGGTCGTCGGCCACGGCTGCGTCGAGCACGCGCAGGTAGCGCAGCAGCGCCGGATTGGTGTCGCGCCACAGCGCCGCGAAGGCACCGTCGTCGCCCCCGCGGGCAGCTTCGAGGATGTCCCCGAACCCGTCACCGATCACCCCAGGAAGTATGCACGGCACACGCCGGGTTAACGACTGGCTCGGCTCGCGAGTTGGGGTGTGGCATGCGTTCGTGCCTGCTGCCCGTTATGGGGCGATCGCAACGGTGCAGTTCCTGCCGAGCTCGGTGTGCAGCCGGTTCGTGGGCCTCCGCCGTGCCACAGTCAGGACCATGCGGGTAGTCGTGCTCGGCGCGGGGTTCGGTGGCCTGGAGCTGACGGCGCGGCTGTCGGCCGAGGTCGCCGCGGACGTCGAGGTCGTCCTGATCGACCGGAGGGACGGCTTCGTCTTCGGCTTCTCGAAGTTGGACGTGATGTTCGGGCGGGCGTTGCCGGCAACCGTTCGCCATCCGTACCGCGGTCTGGTCAAGCCCGGGGTGCGGTTCGTGCAGACGACGGTGCGCTCGATCGATCCCGCCGCCAAGCGGGTCGAGACCGACGCGGGCAGTTTCGACGCGGACGTGCTCGTCGTCGCGCTCGGCGCCGAACTGCATCCGGATGCGACGCCCGGACTTCTGGCGGGCGGACACGAGTTCTACACCGAGTCCGGCGCCTTCGCGCTGCGCGACGTGTTGGCCGAGTTCGGCGGTGGCCGGGTGATCATCGGGGTGACATCGACGCCGTTCAAGTGCCCTCCGGCGCCGAGCGAGACCGCACTGCTGATCGAGGACCAGCTCGTCGAACGAGGTCTCCGGGACGTCAGCCAGGTGTCCCTCGTCATGCCCATGGGCGTGCCCATCCCACCATCGCCCGCGGCATCGCAGGCCTTGCTGGTCGCCTTCGCGGAGCGGGGCATCGACTGGCATCCGGGGCGGCTGGTCCGCGCGCTCGATCCCGACCGCAGGCTGGCGCTGCTCGACGACGGCGGCGAGCTGCCGTACGACCTTTTCCTCGGGGTGCCGGTGCACCGGGCGCCGGCGGTGGTGCAGCAATCGGGGCTGACCGTCGACGGCTGGATCCCCGTCGACCCGCTCACCCTGGAGACGTCCTTCCCGGACGTGTACGCGGTCGGCGACGTCACGAGCGTTGGAACACCGAAGGCGGGTGTCTTCGCCGAAGGGCAGGCGGCGGTGGTCGCGGACCGGATCATCGCCCGCGTGCGCGGCGCAGCGCCCACAGCTCAGTACGACGGCCAGGGCATGTGTTACCTGGAGTTCGGCCGCGATCAGGTGGCCCGCGTCGATGTCACGTTCGTGAGCGGCGCGGCGCCCAGCGGCGCCATCGAGGGGCCGTCACCGGAGCTGGTGGCCGACAAGGTGGAGTTCGGTGCCAGCCGCATACGGCGATGGTTCGACCGCGTGTGGTCGGCCGATCTTGCGACTCAGCCGACGGACTGACCGCGAACCTCGGCCTGCCGCGCTGCTGCCTGCCGCGCTGCTGCCTGCTGTGCTGCGGCCTCCAGTCGAGCGCGATGCTCCTTCCATTCCTCGCCGCTTCGCGAGGTGACGTTCGGATCGCCCGGGCCGCCACCGACGGATCCGTCGATGAGCTCCCGGAGGATGTCGGCGTGGCCCGCGTGCCGGGCGGTCTCCACGCACATGTGCACGAGGATCTGATGCAGGGTCACCGCACGCCGCTCCGGCGGCCACCACGGCACGTCGCCGGTCGCGTCGAGCGGCAGCGCCTCGATCGTGGCGTCGCTGTGTTCGGCGGAGAACCTGTGCAGCTCGATGATCTCCTCGCGCGTCTCCGCGGCGGTGGCCCACATGTCGGCGTCGGGCTCGGCATCGTCGGCGAACCAGGGCAGTTCCCGGCCGCTGGGCCGGCCGAATACCTCGCCGAGGTACCCCACTTCGACGCTGGCCACATGCTTCACGAGCCCGAGCAGGTTCGTCCCCGTCGCAGTCATCGGCCGCCGGATGTCGTACTCGGTCAGGCCGTCCAGCTTCGCCAGCAGCTCGGAACGTCGGGCCCGCAGGTAGCGGTGCAGGGTTCCCTTCTCGTCCGCCTTCTCGTCCGCCTTGTCGTCCGCCTTGTCGTCCGCCTTGCCCTTCGGCGTGTCATCCCACTTGTCGTTCAGCGTGTCATCCACTCCCTCGACTATGCCGCACGGCGCTGACGCGCTGATCCCGCGACGCAGCCGCCGTCGCGGTCCTCCTCCCCCGCGAATATCGCATCCCGGGCAGCCGCTCGCGCAGGGAGTACGCATTGACGGAGGCGGGTGTGGATCTCCTCCCCGTGCTCGCCGCGCTCTCCGACTGGGGAGCCCGCCACCTGCCCGGCAACGCCGGCAGCACGACGCGCGACGTCGATTACCGCCACATCGCCTGCGGCGGCCGCGTCACTGCGCAGCTGACGTGTGAGTGCGGCGAACGCGTCAGCCCGCACGACCACCTCGTCGCCCAGGTCAACCGCTGACCTCCGTGCTGCTCGACTTCACCGCCACGTGGTGCCCGCCGTGCCGAATGATCGAGCCCGTGCTCGAGCAGATCGCCGCCGACGAGGCAGGGTGAAGGTCGTCTCGCTCGACGTGGACGTCAACCCGGAGACGGCCCGGCGCTACAACGTGATGGGCATGCCCACCCTCGCCCTGTTCGTCGGCGGCGAGCTCGTGTCACAGACGGTCGGGGCCCGCCCACGCGCGGCGATCCTCCGCGAGATCGAGCCGCACCTCGCGAACGCAGCGACGGCGACCGCTCAGCACTGACGGTAGCCGTCACGTCGGTGTACGCGAACGAGTGATGCTGGTGCGCGGCCGCGGCCCAGCGCTCGATCAAGCCGCTGGGCCGGTCCGTGTCATCGGCCGTGGCAGCTCCATCTCCAGGGATCTCTCGGATCTACAGTGTTGCGTGCACACTGCGAACTTCCACTGGTCCGGCATCACCGTCGATTGCGTTCAGCCGCGAGTCGTCGCCGAATTCTGGGCGGCCTTGCTCGACCGAGAACTGAGCGTCCCACTGCCGGGCTGGCTGCGTCTTGGCACGCGCGGGGCGGCCGAGCCAGTCATCAACTTCCAACCCGTACCCGAACCCAAGCGTGACAAGACGCGCATCCACCTCGACGTCGCCGTCGATGACGTCGAACAGGCCAGTGCGACCGTGCTGCGGTTGGGCGGTCGCTCGCTGCACGAACGCCACGACTACGACGAGGGGACGGTGCTGGTCATGGCAGACCCCGAAGGCAACGAATTCTGCCTCGTGCATTACTTCGCGGACGCAGCGACGACCACCGGCTGAGCGCTCCGTCGCTGGGGTGCGGACCGCCCGGCGATCGACGACCCGCGGGGTGGGAGGTAATGGACGACGCTCAGGCCCCCACGGTCCCGTCGATCCCCTCGCGTCGGAGGTCGGCAGGTCCGTTGTGTCGGGCGTACTCATGGATCAGGTGGAGCATGACCATCCGGAGAGATACCGCCTCGCCCCACTTTGCGAAGTACCCGGTGCCGTCCAGTGAGGGCGCGGCCAGCTCGATGCGGCGTGCGTTCGCGATCTGTCCAGTAGCCGCCATGCGCGACAACGTGCATCGTCCGTCCATCGGCTTCGATTCGCGCGAACTGCCCGGTCGGCGCGTCTGCCCACTGTTGCGCGGTGCGCGGCCACCAGAAGGACTGCCATGGGTCGAGCATCAGGCACGGTTGATGCAGACCCGTGATCGTCACCTCGAAGCCCGGGCACTCCCGCATGCCCCGGTCGGTCCGGAACGACGCAGCCGCCTGCGCGGCGGCGGTGATGCGAAGCGGCGATTGCGATGTCCTCCGGCGTTCCGGAGTCAGCAACTGCAGGACACCGTCAGGCAACGCGACGTCTGCTTCCACCGCGCCGGCGAGAAACGCCTCCTTCTTCATTCCGCTGCGTTGATCAGGATAGGAAGGTTCGGACGAATCGGTTGGGACACAGGTACGAGTCGCACGATGGATGCATGACAACAGTTCCGCCGTCGAAAGGGCGGCCGCGCCAGGGGTCGGCTCGGGAACGGTCGGCCGCATTCCGGGCCGCTCAGCGCCGGGCCCAACGGCGCCGTCGGGCCCTGATCTGGGTGGCCGCAGTCCTCGTCGTCGCGGCGGCCGCTGCGGGAATCACCGTCGCCGTGCGGTCCGGTTCCAAGCACGCATCGGCGCAAGCCCCCAGCGATGTGGCGACCAGCGTGCTCACCGGCCCCGCCGGACCGGAAGGCGTCGTCCTCGAGCAAGGGCCGCTGCTGGCGCCGGCCAGCACGGCAGCGACCGGGCAGACGGTCGACGGCATCCAGTGCAACGCCACCGAACAGGTCGCCTATCACATCCACGCCCACCTCACGGTGTACGTCAACGGAGCGTTACGGCCCATTCCAGCCGGTGTCGGAATCGTCATGCCGGTTGCCCAGCAGACCGCCAACGGCGCGTTCTACAGCGCCAGCAACTGCTACTACTGGCTGCACGTCCACGCCCAGGACGGCGTCATCCACGTCGAGTCGCCCAACAGGAGCAGCTACACCCTCGGGCAGTTCTTCGCGATCTGGAAGCAGCCACTGACGACCACCCAGATCGGTCCGGCCACCGGGGCGCTCACCGTCTTCGTCAACGGCACCCGCTACACCGGAAATCCGGCCGATATCGCGCTCACGCCGCACGAGGACATCCAGGTCGACGTAGGCACACCCGTTGTCGCCGCGCAGAGAGTCGACTGGTCCAAGTCCCAGCTCTAGGCGACGCGGCTGCAAGGATGAATACGGCTGAGGTCGTGCTCAGGGGGTGCAGTGTCCATGGCTGTCACGTCGCCGATCGGCCCGCGGCTGACCGTCGCCGCGCTGCTGACGCTGACCGCGGTCACCGGCCTGATCGACGCGGTCAGCTACCTGCGGCTCGGCCGGGTGTTCGTCGCGAACATGACGGGCAACGTCGTGTTCCTCGGCTTCAGTGCCTACCCGAACTCCGGCCTGTCCGCGGTCGCGTCGCTCGTAGCGATCGGGGGGTTCCTGATCGGCGCGCTGGGCGGCGGCTGGTCGGCGACTCGGCTGGACGGCCGGCCGCGACGATGGCTCGGCACCGCCTTCGGCGTTGAGGCGCTCATCGTCGCTGCTGTGGGCACGCTGGGCGCGACCGGCGTGCTGCCCCTCGGACCGCACGGGCAGTACGCCACGATCGCCCTGCTCGGCGCGGCGCTCGGCCTGCAGAACAGCACCGTCCGCCGCCTCGGTGTGGCCGACCTCACGACGACGGTCCTGACGCTGACGCTCACCGGGCTCGCAGCGGACAGCACGCTGGCCGGCGGCCCCGGCGACAAGCCACACCGCCGACTGGCATCGGTGGCCGCAATGCTCGGCGGCGCCGCGGCCGGAGCGCTGTTGCTGCGGGTCTCCGTCATCGCCGTCATAGCGATCGCGGCGGCGCTCATCGCCGCGGTGGCGATCACGTTCGCAACGCCGCCGGCGCGAGCACGAACCGCGGTATGACACGTGCCGCGGAATGAGTGGCGCGTTGAGTGGCGAGCTTTATCGCGCCACTCAACGTCCAACGCGCCACTCAACGTCCAACGCGCCACTCAACGTCCGACGCGCCACTCACCTGGGGGGCGGCTAGGACGACGGCGGGGCTTATGCTGACCAACGAAGACCTCTCGTCGCCGTCATCGATTCGAGGCATGACATGGAGCTGCGCCATCTCGAGCACTTCCTTGCGGTTGCCGAGGAGCACAGCTTCACCCGCGCGGCAGCCCGGATCCACCTCGTACAGTCCGCGCTGTCGGTCTCCGTCCGGTCGTTGGAGCGAGAGCTGGGCGCCCGGCTGTTCGACCGCACAACGCATCGCGTGGAGCTCACCGACGCCGGCGAGGCGCTCGTCGCCGAAGCCCGCCGCACGCTCGCGGCGGCCGACGCGGCTCGTGACGCTGTCGCGGGTGTGCACAGCGGCATGCGCGGCACCATCCGCCTCGGCATCATGCATTCGCTGGCGCTCATCGACCTCGCCGCGCTGCTCACCCGCTACCACCGCGAGCGGCCGCAGGTTCGGCTGCTGCCCAGCGCCGCAGCCGGCGGATCAGCCGAACTCACTCGCGATGTCGCCGAGGGGCGGCTGGACGTCGCGTTCGCGGCGCTGCCGACCGGGTACCCGTCCACGCTGTCGGTACGAACACTGGCATCGGAGGAGATGATGCTCGCCTGCCCACCGGACCACCCGTTCGCCAAGCGGCGCAGGATCGATCTTGCCGAGCTCGACGGTGAGCGTTTCGTCGACTTCCCCGCCGGATGGGGAACCCGGCTCAGCGCCGACCGACTCTTCCTGGACGCCGGCCTGCGGCGCGAAATCGCGGTCGAGGTGGCCGACGTGCCCAACGTCACCGAGCTGGTCCGAGCGGGCTTCGGCTTCGCGTTCCTCGCCCCGTCCACCGTTCCCGACACGCGTCGGCTGGTGCTACGGCGAGTACGCCCGAGTCCGGAATTCACGGTGTCGTTGGTGACCGCCGACCGACGCACCCCCTCGGCGGCGACGCGGGCCCTGATCGACCTCGTGACCGCCACCTACCCGGAAGCTCCCCGTCCGCGACGCAGCCCACGGTGAGCCACCATTGATCGGTGCAACGAATCGCTGCGATCAGTTCTTTTCGTTGGACAGCATGAACCCACCGACGCAGGGTGGATGTATGAGCACTGCACCCGACACCCAGATCGCCACGTCGCTCCTCGGGAGCACCGAAATGTCGATCACCCGGGTGGGCTTCGGCGCGTGGGCGGTCGGCGGAGGCGACTGGGCATTCGCCTGGGGCCCACAGGACGACGACGAAGCGATCGCCGCCATCCGGCACGCGGTCGAGGTCGGCGTGAACTGGATCGACACCGCAGCCGTGTACGGCCTCGGGCACTCCGAGGAGGTGGTCGCACGTGCGCTGCACGGAATTCCCGCCGCCGACCGCCCGTACGTGTTCACCAAGGCCGGCTTGGTCTGGGACGAGTCGGACCGCTCCGCCGAGCCGCGGCGGGTCGGCGACCCCGCGTCGATTCGGCGCGAAGTAGAGGCGTCGCTGCGGAGGCTGCGGGTCGAGCAGATCGACCTCTACCAGATGCACTGGCCCGCGGCGGACGGCGCCGCGCTGGAGGACTACTGGCAGACGCTGGTGGACCTCAAGGCGGAGGGCAAGGTTCGCGCCGTAGGGCTGTCGAACCACGATGTCGCACAGCTCGAGGTCGCCGAGCAGATCGGGCACGTGGACAGCCTGCAGCCGCCATTCTCGGCGATCCACCGCGAGAGCGCCGACCTGCTGCCCTGGACCGTCTCGCACGACACCGGCGTGATCGTCTACAGCCCGATGATGTCCGGCCTGCTCACCGGCGCGTTCTCCCGCGAGCGCGTCGCCGCCCTGCCGCAGGACGACTGGCGGCGACGGAGTTCGGACTTCACGACACACCTCGACGCGAACCTCGCGGTCGGCGACGCGCTGCGGACCGTTGCCGAGCGGCACGGCGTCAGCCAGCCGGCCGCGGCCGTGGCGTGGACACTCGCGTTCCACGGCGTCACCGGCGCGATCGTCGGCGCACGCAGTTCGCTGCAGGTCGACGGGTGGCTCGCCGCCGCGTCCCTGCGGCTGACGCCGGAGGATCTCGACACCGTCGCCGACGCGATCAGCACGCACGGTGCCGGCGAGGGGCCGGTGCGCCCGTAGCCGTGCGGCGGCCGATGCACGCGGTGTCCACGCGAGCGACACCGTCGCGGATGCCGTGCATGGCGCGGCGGTCGTCCTGACCGTGCCGCGCGACGCGGCCGACAGCTCAGCGTGCCAGCCGCTCCCAGAGGCTGTCGGGAATGTCGACGGCGGCCAGCGCGGAGTCCGCCCGCGAGTCGGACTCGCTCGCCATGCCCGCCACGACCGTCGTCACGGCTGGGTGGCGAAGGGGAAACTGGATCGCGGCCGCGGGTAGATCGATCCCGGAGGCGGCGCAGATCGAGGCCAGCTCTTCAGCGCGCGCCAGCACCGGCGCGGGCACTCCGGTGTAGTCGAAGAACGAATCCGCAGACGGGTGGTTCGAGGCCAGGATCCCGGAGTTGAACGGAGCAGCCGCCAAGACCGACACGCCATGCCGCTGGCACTCAGCAAGTAACCGTTCTGCCGAACGGTCCAGCAGGGTCCACCGGCCGGCCACCATGACGCAGTCGACGTCGGCCTCGGCCACCACCCGGCGCAGCGGGGCGACCGCGTTCATACCGACACCGACGGCCGAGATGACACCCTCGTCGCGAAGCTGGACCAGCGCCGGCAGCGCCTCGGCGATGGCTTGCTCGAGGTGGTCGTCCGGATCGTGCACCAGCACGATGTCGACCCGATCGAGCCCAAGCCGGTCCAGGCTGTCTGCCAGGCTGCGGCGAACGCCGTCGGCGCTGTAGTCCAGCCGCCGGACGAAGTCGTCCGGCACGTCGAAGAGGTTGTGCAGATCCGATCCGGTCGGTGCCGGGTTCGTCACGAGGATGCGCCCGACCTTGGTGGAGATGACGTAGTCCGCGCGCGGGTAGCCGGCGAGCGCGGCCCCGAGCCGGCGCTCGGACAACCCCAGCCCGTAATGCGGAGCCGTGTCGAAGTACCGCACGCCCCCTTGCCAGGCAGCGTCCACAGTCGCGTGGGCCTCGGCGTCGGTGACGCGCTGGTAGAGGTTGCCGATGGGCGCGGCGCCGAAGCCGAGCACGGTCGTGCTCAGCGCGGACCCGGCCAGCTGCTTGCGCGGCAACGTCATGCCGGTTGTCCTGCCGACCCCATATCGACCAGGCCGTACCAATGCATTGCGTTGGCCCCGAACACACCGGCCTGCTCGTCCGGGGAGAGCTGCTCGACGAGCTCGGCGGCGACCTGCGCAACGCGCTCGTAATCGGCGGCCAGCACGCACACCGGCCAGTCCGAGCCGAACAGGATCCGGTCCGGGGAGAAGTGATGCAGCAGCACCTGCGCGTACGGCACCAGGGTCTGCACCGTCCAGCCCGGCGCCGCCTCCGTCACGAGCCCGGACAGCTTGACCGCCACGTTGGGCGACTGCGCGAGCTCGGCCACCTGAGTGCGCCACGGCTCGAGGTCACCGCGTGCGATCTGCGGCTTGCCCGCGTGGTCGAGGACGAACCGAAGATCGGGCAGGGACCGCACCAACCGGACCGCCGCCGGCAGCTGCTCGGGCCGGACCAGCAGGTCGAAGGTCAGCCCTAGATCAGCGACCGCCGCCAGCCCGGTACGCACGTCGGTGCGGTCGAGCCAGTCCGGGTCCGGCTCGCCCTGGACCTGGTGGCGCAACCCCACCAGCCGCTCGCCGCCGGTCCCGGCCTTCAGCTCCGCCAGCCGCGAAGCCACGTCTGGGCACGTCAGCCGCACCCAGCCGACCACGCCGGCGATCACCGGCTCGACGGCGGACAGCGCCAGCAGCTCGGGTGTCTCGGCGGCCACGTTGATGGTTTCCACGACGACCGTCGCGCCGATCCCGGCCGAGGCAAGTTGCGGTTTCAGCTCGGCCAAGCCGAAGCTGCGCCGCAGGGCCGGCAACTCAGCCGTCCATGGCTGGTCCCGAACACTCAGATCCCACACGTGATGGTGGGCATCGATGCGGCTGGGCATCCGGATGATCCCTTCGATCAGCTCAGTCGGTGTGGAAGACCGGGTCGGCCGGGGCCCACCAGACGCCCTCGCCGGCACTCTCGACGGGCTGCTGGCACGGATCCGTCAGCCCCCACCAGCGCAGGGTCGCCGGATCCTGCGCCATCCTCGCCATGTCGGCCTCGTAGTCGTCGCCGACGTACTCGAAGTAGGAGAACAGCATCCCTTCCCGAAGGAAGATCGAGTAGTTACGGATGCCCACCTCGGCAATCATGGCCAGCACCTCGGGCCAGGCGCCGGCGTGCAAGCGGCGGTACTCCGCCTCCTTCTCCGGACGGAGCCTGATAACCGAGGCCATGCGCCGCACCGGCCGCCCCGGACCCGATGACGCCGGCCCGGTCACGACCGGGGCCTCAGCCGCAGGCCGGCCATGCCGCCGTCCACTGCCAGCCACGTTCCGGTGGTGGACCCGGCGTCCGCGGAGGCGAGATAGCCGATCGCAGCAGCCACTTCGGCCGCCGAGACGAGCCGGCCGGACGGCTGCCGGGCCGCGAGCGCGGCCCGCTCGGCTTCCGGATCGGCGGCCGTGTCGAGCAGCCGCGATACCCACGGCGTGTCGGCGGTTCCCGGGTTCACGGCGTTCACCCGGATGCCGTCGGGCAGCAGGTCCGCCGCCATGGCCAGGGTCAGTGACAACACGGCACCTTTGCTTGCGGAGTACAGGGCGCGTTGCGGCAGGCCGGCCGTTGCCG
>JAVHVL010000506.1:0-9234 GCA_032160565.1 Pseudonocardiales bacterium
GTCATCCGCAGGATGGAGCAGCGGATTGCGGTGCTGTATCGGGACGGTCTGGTGCCGGGCTTCGTGCATACGTCCGTCGGCCAGGAGGCCTGCGCCGTGGGCGCGCTCTTCCACGCCCGCGCCACGGACGTGATCACCTCGACCCACCGCGGGCACGGGCACGTGCTGGCGAAGGGGCTGCCGCCGAAGGACATGCTCGCCGAATTGATGGGTAAGGCGACCGGGGCGTGCCGCGGCCGCGGCGGGTCGATGCACGTAGCCGATCCGAGCCTCGGCATCTTCGGCGCGAACGGCATCGTCGCTGCCGGCCTGCCGATCGCGATCGGCGCCGCGCACGCGTTCACCGCTCGCGGCCAAGACGGCGTCGTCGTGGCCTTCTTCGGCGACGGCGCGGTGGCGACCGGGGCGTTCCACGAGTCGCTGAACCTCGCCGCGCTGCGCAACCTGCCGGTGGTCTTCTTCTGCGAGAACAACCGCTACTCGGAGTTCTCCCGCGCCGCCGACCAGCACCCGGTCGCCATGTCGCAGCGTGCGCTCGCCTACGGCATGCCGTTCGTGCACCTGGCGGGCAACGACGTCGCGGCCGTCGCCGACGGGATGGCCGACGTGTTCGAGAAGGTGCGCGCCGGGGGCGGCCCGTTCCTCGTCGAGAGTCTCACCTGGCGCGTCGGCGGCCACTACGAAGGCGACGAGCAGCGCTACCGCAACCCGGAGGAGTTCGCCGAGGTGACGGCGGGTGACCCGCTCCTGGTCGCTCGGCGGCAGCTGGGTGAAATCGGTGCGACGACGGCGGAGATCGATGCGCTGGACGAGCGCGCGGACGCGGTCGTCGCCGACGCCGAGCAGTACGCGCGGTCGTCGCCCGATCCGTCGCCGTCGAGCGCGACCGATTACGTGTACGCGCCACGCGCAACCGTCGCCGCGGAGCCGGGTTCGTTCGGCGCCCCGGCCTCCGGCTCGCGGATCCTCCGCTCGGCACTGCACGACGCCCTCGCCGACGACCCTGCGGTCTTCCTCGCCGGAATCGACGTCGCGGGCGGCAACGTCTTCGGCATCACGCGCGGTCTGCACGACGAGTTCCCGGATCGCGTGCTCGACACCCCTATCGCCGAGACGGCGATCATGGGGCTGGGCGTCGGCTCGGCGATGGCCGGGCTACGCCCGGTCGTCGAGCTGATGTACCTCGACTTCCTCGGTGTCTGCTTCGACCAGCTCATCAACCAGGCGGCGAAGTTGCGGTTCATGACCGGCGGCGCCGTGTCGGTCCCGCTCGTGGTCCGCACCCAGTTCGGGTCGGGACGCTCGTCGGGCTCGCAGCACTCGCAGAGCCTCGAGGCGCTGCTCGCACATATTCCCGGGCTGACCGTGGTGATGCCGAGCTCCGGCGAGGACATGTACGGGCTACTACGTGCCTCGATCGACGACGACAACCCCGTGGTGTTCATCGAGAACCGGTTGCTCTACGAGAAGAAGTGGCCGGCCCCACCGCCCGGTCATCGGGTACCGCTCGGAGAGGCGCACGTCGTGCGCCCGGGAAGCGACGTGACGATCGTGTCGTGGTCGCGCATGGTGCTCGATGCACTCGACGCCGCTGCGAGCCTTGCCGCCGAGGGCATCGACGCCGAGGTGATCGACCTGCGCACCATCGTCCCGCTCGACCGCTCGACGGTGCTCGCATCATTCGCGAAGACCAACCGGATGGTGATCGCGCAGGAGGCGGTCGTCGACTTCGGCGTCGGCGCCGAGCTGGCCGCCCTCGCGGTGCGGGAGGGCTTCTGGTCGCTCGACGCGCCGGTGGTACGCGTCGGCGCCGCCTACTCCCCCGCGCCCTACGCGCCGGGGCTCGAAGAGGAATGGCGCGCCGGGACGGCGGACATCGTGCGGGCAGTCCGCGAGGTGGTTGCGTGCTGAAACCGACCCGGCCGCGTGCGCTGCACTACGACCTGCCGCTCGAAACGCTGGCCGACCGGTTGCGCGCGACGGCGATCTCGCGCCCGCACGATGTCGCCGTGGTGGACGATGCAGCCACCCTGACGTACGAGGAGCTGCTCTCGGCCGCCGCGCGGGTGGCGGCGGGGCTGCGCGTCCGCGGCGTCGAGCCCGGCGACCGGGTCGTCATGCAGCTGCCGAACTGGTGGGAGGCAGTCGCCCTCTCGTGGGGAGTATTCCTCGCCGGCGCCGTGCTCGTGCCTGTTGTGCCGATCTACCGGGCGCACGAACTGCGGTTCATCGTCGATCAGGTCTCGGCGGCCGCCGTCGTGGCGCCCGCGGAGTTCCGCTCGTACCCGCACGCGGCTGCCTTCCGCGACCTGCTCGACGATCTCGGGCTGCCGGCCTCGCTTATCAGCGTGCGGGGCTCGGCGCCGGGTGCCGAACCGCTCGACGCGCTGCTGTCGTCGTCAGAGGTCGCCCTGCCGGCGTCCCGTCCAGAGGACTACGCGGTCGTGCTCTACACGTCGGGGACGACCGCCGCGCCGAAGGGTGCGCTGCACAGCGGGCAGACGCTGCTCGCCGAGGTGCGCGATGTCGCACGGTGGTGTCGCCTCGGCGCCGCGGATCGGGTCTTCATGGCCTCGCCGTTGAGCCACATCACCGGGCTGAGCTACGGCATCGTGCTGCCCGTCGAGCTCGGCGCGGCGGTCGTGCTGCAGGACCGGTGGGATGCTGCCGCGGCGGTGTCGATCATCGAGTCGACCGGCTGCAGGTTCACGGTGAGCGCGACGCCGTTCCTGCGCGGTCTGGCCGATGCGTACCAGGGGCGGTCTTCTCTGCGCACGTTCGTCTGCGGTGGCGCGGACATCCCGGCCGACCTGGTGCGCTCGGCGCACACCAAGATGGGGACACGCGTCGTGCGGACCTACGGCTCCACCGAGCTGCCGACGTCGTCGATGGCCGATCCGTTCGGCGACCTCGATGCCTCGGCCGCGGGTGAAGGTCGGCCGATGAGCGCCAACGAGATGGCGCTGCGGCCGGATTGCGATGGTGTCGCCGAGCTGGTGGTCCGAGGGCCCGAGCTCTTTCTGGGCTACCTCGACGCATCGTTGAACGAGGCCGCCTTCACCGAGGACGGTTGGTTCCGCACCGGCGACCGGGCGGTCCTCGACGCCGACGGGACTGTGCACATCACCGGCCGCATCAAGGACATCATCAACCGCGGCGGCGAGAAATTCAGCGTCGCCGAGGTCGAGGCGGTGCTGCTGCGGCACCCGGCCGTGCACGACGTCGCGATCGTCGGCGTGCCCGACCCGGTGCTGGTCGAGCGGGCGTGCGCTGTCGTCGTCCCCGCCGCTGGGGCGCAGCCGACGATCGCACAGCTGCGCCAACACGTCGTCTCCGCCGGCGTCGCGGTGCAGAAAGCGCCGGAGCTGCTGATCCTCGTTGACGAGCTGCCCCGGACCGCTAGTGGAAAGGTGCAGCGCTTCGTCTTGCGCGAGCAGGCGAAAGGCGGGTGAGCCGTGATCTGCCGGGGCAGGATGAGCCGTAACCTGATCACCGCATCACAGCCCACCTCGCCCGGGAGCGCCTCGTGGCCGTACCGCGCAAAGCAGCGCCGCGCAAAGCAATGCTGCCCAAAGCCGCGCCGAGTAAGGCCGTGGCGCGCAGAGCAGCACCAGGCAAGGCCGGACCAAACAAAGCCGTACCGCGCGGTACCAGCCGAGCCGAGTCGGGCGGCATGAGCGTGTCGGTAGGCCAGAACGTCCGGCGCGAGCGTGAGCGCGCCGGCATCTCGGTGCGCGAGCTTGCCCGTCGGCTCGGCGTCTCGGCGTCGTTCCTATCGCAATTCGAACTCGGCCAGAGCCAGGCGGCGGTGAGCACGCTCTTCGCGATCGCCAGCGAACTTAATCTCTCGTTGGACGATCTGCTAGATCACTCGGTGGGGCCGGCCAAGGGTAGGACCAGTCGAGGCCGGCCGCCGGTAGCGGAGTACCTGGCGTTCCAGACCGGCGTGCGCTGGCAACGGCTCGCCGACCTCGGTGACGACCACATCGACTTCTTGCTCACCGAGTACGAACCTGGTGCCGACTCTGCGCCCGGTGACCAGCCGCAGCGGCACAAGGGCAACGACTACGGCTATGTACTGGAGGGCACCCTCACCGTCGTCATCAAGGGACGCCGGCGGCGGGTCAAGGCCGGCAACGCCATCGCGATGCGTGGCGACGAGCCGCACCGACTGCTCAACGAGACCGAGGAACTCGTCCGCGCCATCTGGTTCGTCACTGCCTGACGCGTAGACCACCGATAGATTTGTGCCGGAGGCACTCGGTGTGCCGTCTTGGCACAGATCCGCCGGCGTCGCTGCGCATACGGTCCGCGTAGACGAAAGGGCGGCGCATGCGCATCGGAGTCTTCACCTTCTCGACCGACCGCGACCTGTCTCCGGCGGAGCTCGCCAGGGAGGTCGAGGCACGTGGCCTCGACGCGCTGCTGTTCACCGAGCACTCCCACATCCCGACGTCGCGCACGACGCCGTACCCGGACGTCTACGGCGGTGGCGTCCTGCCGGACTTCTACAAGCGCACCTACGACCCGTTCGTCGCCTGCTCGTTCGCGGCCGCGGCGACCGAGCGGATCGAGGTCGGGACGGCGATCTGCCTGCTCGCGCTGCGGGACGCTGTGCACGCCGCCAAGGAGATCGCCTCCATCGACCACCTCTCCGGCGGCCGCTTCGCCTTCGGCGTCGGATTCGGCTGGAACGAGGACGAGTTCGCCACGCATCGAGTGCCGTTCCGGCACCGGCACGCGATCGTCGCCGAGAAGGTGCGGCTGATGAAGGCGCTCTGGGATGAGGAGGTCGCCTCGTTCGACGGCGAGCACGTTCAGCTTCAGCCCAGCTGGTCCTGGCCGAAGCCGGCGCAGCGCCCGTCGCCACCGGTCATGCTCGGCGGCAACGGCCCGCTCACGATGCGGCACGCCGCCCGCTGGGCCGACCTCTGGTACCCGACCACGTTCGCCAATTGGGGCTCGCCGGCCGACGCTGTAGCGGAGTTCCGCGCGGTCGTGGACAGCGTCGGACGCGACCCGGCCGAGGTATCAGTCGGCCTCGCCCCCGCTGCGGCTTCCGAGAAGGACCTCTGCGCCTACCGCGACGCCGGCCTGGCGCGGGTGGACGTCATCGTGATGGGCGGAAGTCGCGACGAGCTGCTCGCGGCGCTGGACGGGGTCGTCGCCGCGCGCGACGCCATGTAGGTAGCGCGCCTCAACTGGCCGGCGCGCCTCAAGCCGACGATCGCACCGCGAGCGCCTCGACGCGCCGCACGGCCACCACGATCGCCGATTCATCCATAGGGACCGGCATGTTCGCCACGTGCGGCGCGGTCATCGTCAGTCGCGCGATCGCCTCGATCTCCTCCGGAGCCGCATCGGGCAGGCTGAGCTCCCCGAGGCGGGTGGGGAGGCCGAGCCTGCGCAGCAGCGAAACGACCTCGAGCACCTCGACGTCGCTGCGCCCCTCGGCGGCGAGCTGGACGAGGAGCCCCCACGCGACGTGCAGCCCATGCGGCACCGACGACGCCCCCCGCGCGGACATCAGCCCGCGGGTGAGCGCATGCGCCAGCGAGAGGCCGCCGTTCTCGAAGCCGAGCCCGCTCATCAGGATCACCGCCTCGACGACCGCATCGAACTCGGCCGTCACCTGGCCGGAGCCGCAGGCGGCCAGCGCGGCCTCGCCGTACGCGCTCAGCGTGCGGAAGCACTCCTCGGCTATCGCCCCCGCGACACGCAGCGGGCGGCCGCCGACCGGGGCCACTCCCGTCGCAGTCCGGCAGGCGTCCGCCTCGAACTTCTTCGAGATCGCGTCGCCGATCCCCGCCCGCAAGAAGGCCACCGGCGCTCGGACGATCACGTCGGTGTCCACGAGCACAACCTCGGGGTGGCGGGGCAGCCGGTCGACCGACACCATCGAGTGGCCGTCGTCGTACATCGCGATCGCACCGCTCGCCGGGCTGTCGTTCGAGGCAACGGTGGGGACGGTGACCACCGGCAGCCCGAGCCGGAGCGCGACCCCCTTGGCCGCATCGAGCACCTTGCCGCCCCCGACGCCGACCGCGACGTCGGCCCCTGCGGCTGCCGCGACCAGCTCGTCGACCGCTGCGTACGTGATCTCCGTACGCAGCAGGGCGAACTGCGGGCGCAGGCCGGCGAGCGCGGCCTCGACCCGTTCGCCGAGGAGGGCGCGCACCGGCTCGTCCATCACGACCAGCGGCCGCGTGCCGTGCGGCCGGACGAGCTCGCCGAGCGTGTCGAGCACACCCCTGCCCTGCACGTAGCGGCCGGGGCCTGCGTAGACACCGGGCCGCTCCACCTGCGCCGGCGTCATGGCCCGGTGAGCGCCCGGACGAACCGGGGCACATCCACCTCGTACTTCGCCTCGAGGTACTCCTGCGAACCGCATTCGAAGAACGAGTCGGCGAGGCCGATGCGCTCGACCGGCATGAGCACGCCGGCATCGAACAGTGCCTCGACGACGAGCGAGGCGAGCGCGCCCGTGGTCTTGTGGTTCTCGGCGACGACGAGACGCTCGTACCTGCTCGCGAAATCGAGCACCGCAGCCGCGTCGAACGGCTTGATGGTGGGGACGTGCAGCACCCCGGCCTCGACACCGGCCGCGGTGATCGCGTCGATCGCGCGGGCGGTCATGTAGCCGGTCGAGACGATCCCGGTCGTCCCGGCGTCGCGCAGCACGGCGGCCCGACCGAGTTCGAAGCGGTACCCGGCATCTAGTTCCACGGGCACGCGCCCACGCGGCAGCCGCACGTAGACGGTGCCCGGGATGTCGGCGACGGCTCGTACGACCTGTCGCAGCTCGACCGCGTCGCACGGGTCGATGACGGTGAGCTCGGCGATGCCGCGCATCATGTTCAGGTCCTCGGTGGCCTGGTGGGTCGCGCCGTAGCCATTCACCAGCCCGGGCATGCCGCCGAAGATCTTCACGTCCGCCTTCGAGTGCGCGCACGCGATCGCGACGAAGTCGTATGCGCGGCGGGTGACGAACACCGAGTACGTCGTGCAGTAGGCGATCTTGCCGACCTTGGCGAGCCCGGCCGCCATGGCGATCAGGTTCTGCTCCGCCATTCCGACGTTGAAGAACCGGTCGGGGTGCGCATCGCGGAACGGGAGGATGTCGCTGTATCGGCCCATGTCGGCGGTCAGCGCGACCACCTCAGGGCGCTCGTCGCCGAGAGCGGCAAGCTCGTGTCCGAAGGGTGCCAGCTCGGTGACCTTGTCCGGAAGGTCGATCAGCTCACCCATGCCACGGGTTCGGCCCACCACGCTAGACATGGGCGTCTCGCGTCGCGTCGAGCTCCACCAGGAGTGCCGCCCACTCGTCGTCGGCGACGCGCACGAAGTGCGCCCGCTCACGTGCCGCGAGCGAAGGGACGCCGAAGCCCGGGGTCGTGCGCATGACGATCGCCTTCGGCCTACCGTCCGGCTCGCGGGCACGGCCAAGCGCGGCAGTGAGCTCGCTGAGGTTGTTGCCGTCGACCTCGGTGGTGTCCCAGCCGAACGCCGAGATCTTGTCGGCCACCGGTTCGATGCGCACGGTCACCGGCCCGTCGGCCTGGATGCCGTTGCAGTCCACGAGCGCCACCAGGTTGTCGCAGCCGAAGGTCGAGCCGGACATGAACGCCTCCCACGTCGATCCCTCTTGCAGCTCGCCGTCGGAGAGCTCGCAGAACACGCGCGACGGCCGGCCGTCCAAGCGGAGTCCGACCGCCATGCCGACCGCCTGGCCCAGCCCCTGGCCGAGCGACCCGCCGACGATCTCGACGCCAGGTGTGTCGTCGAACGTGCTCATCGGCAGCCGTGACCCGTTCAGGCCGTAGCTCGGCAGCTCGGACCGGTCCAGGTAGCCGGCCTCGGCGAGGGCGGCGTACAGGGCGATCGAGTAGTGGCCGGTCGACAGCAGGAACCGGTCGCGGTCCGGCCAGCCGGGGCGCGACGGGTCGTGTCGCAGCTCGCCGAAGTACAGCGCCGCCAAGCAGTCCGCGATGCCGAGCCCCTGCGCGATATAGCCTTCGCCCTTGCCGCTCGCCATCGTCAGCATCGTCCGGCGCAGCGCGTGGGCGCGGTCGGCGAGCTCGTCACGGCTCATGCCGGCGGCGCCGCGTCGCGCAGGGTGCGCCGCATGATCTTGCCGGTCGTGGTCTTCGGGATCTCGTCGACGAAGAAGTAGCGCGCCGGAACCTTGTAGGCCGACAGATGCTCGCGGCACAGCGCGCGCAGCTCGTCCTCGGTGACCAGCGTGCCGCTGCGCACCGACACGTACGCGTGCAGCGTCTCGCCTCGGTAGCTGTCCGGCCGCCCGACCACAGCGGCCTCCTTGACCGCAGGGTGCCGGTAGAGCACATCCTCGACGTCCCGTGGCCAGACCTTGTAACCGCTGACGACCACGAGATCCTTCTTGCGGTCGACGACGTAGACCCAGCCGTCGGGATCCATGACGCCGATATCGCCGGTGTGCACGCCGTCGGCCTGGAACGCCTTTGCCGTCTCGTCCGGTCGGTGCCAGTAGCCGGCGTCGACCTGCGGCCCGCTCACGACGATCTCCCCCTCCTCGCCCGGCGGCACGGCCACGCCGGCGTCGTCGACGATCGTGACGGTGGTGCCGCCCATCGGTACCCCCACCGACAGCGCGCCGGAGCGGCTCTCGACCGGCGCGTCCGCGCCCAGCGGCACGCCGATGCATGCCGACGTCGTCTCGGTAAGGCCGTAGATGTTGTGGATGTAGCGCCCGGTCGCCTTCTCGAAACGCTCGACCACCTCGAAGGGGACGGGTGCACCGCCGCTGTAGACCGTCGCCAGCTTGCCGAGCGTCGCGCCGCTGCCCGGACGCGCGTCGAGCAGCGCGATGAACGCGGTGATCGCGCCGACCGCATAGGTCGGCTCGTGCCGGTCGATGAGGTCGAGCACGGTGCCGGGCTCGAACCGGTACGTCATCACCATCGGCAGGCCGTTGCCGAGGGCGAGTGCGGCATGCAGGCCGAGCCCGGTGATGTGGAACAGCGGGGCGACGGTGAGCACCGAACTGCCCTCATCCAGCCCGGACCACTGGAAGCCGTTGACGACCTGGTAGGCCAGGTTGGCATGGGAGCTCATCGCGCCCTTCGACGGTCCGGTCGTGCCGGACGTGTACGTCAGCAGCGCGACATCCAGCGGCGACGATTCGTGCCACGCGACGATCGGGTGGGCCGCCTCCGCTTCGGCGAGCAGCGACGGCTCGCCGAGTGGAACGGA
>JAVHVL010000560.1:0-8909 GCA_032160565.1 Pseudonocardiales bacterium
GCGGGGGGCTTGCTCGGCGCGGGCCTGGCGCTCGGCTGGCCCGCGCTTCTCCAAACGCTTCGTGGACGGGCGGAGCCGGCGCTCGTGGCGGAGCCGTCCACCGAGGCGACATGACGGCGCGCGCCGCCAAGCGGCTCGCGCTCGCCTGGCTCCCGTTTGCGGCGACGCTCATCGGCATCCGCAGCCGCCGGCTCACCCGGTGGGAGCTCGCCGTCAGCCGGCACGTGAACGGGCTGCCCGAGGGTCTGCACCGCCCGGTGTGGCTCGTCATGCAGGCCGGCACGCTGGGGGCTCCCATGCTTGCCGGGGGAGCCGCGATGGCCGCTGGACAGCCCGCCCTCGCTCGCCGCCTCGCCGGATCCGGCCTGAGCGCGTACCTGCTCGCCAAGGGGGTGAAGCGCATCGTGCGGCGCGGCAGGCCGGCAGACCTCACCGCAGGCATCCGCATCCGCGGCCGCCCGGCGTCCGGCGACGGCTACGTGTCCGGCCACGCGGCGGTATCGATGGCGCTCGCCGCCGAGGCGGCGCTGATGCTCGATGCACGCGCGCGACCGCTGCCGTACACCGCGGCGTCCGTCGTTGCGGTTGCCCGGCTGTATGTCGGGGCGCATCTGCCCATGGACGCGCTGGGTGGTGCGGCGCTCGGCTGGGCAATCAGCCGGACCGCGTCCGAGTTGCGCCGTCGAACCGCGCCTCGACTGGCTCAACCTGACTCACCGGTGGCCACTCCCCATCTGAGCACTCATTGATGGCGTGATTCGACCTGCGATCGCGGTGCGTCAACCCCGGCAATCGGACATCAAAGCGAGCGTCGGGCTGCTACCGGAACGTCACTGGGGCTAAAGAAGATCGCTACAGCGGCCGAAAGGTAGGCATGATCTGTTCCGCGTTGCCCGTGCTGCGGGTGACGTCTGCGCGGCGCCTGTCGCGGCTCGCCATTGTGGGTTTCGTGGCGGTGCTCCTGGCGCTGAGCGGATTCGCGTTCTGGTCGACGCAGACGACGTCTGCGTCGGCGCGGCGGGCAGTCGCAGCGTCGGAATTGTCCGATCACTACCAGCAGGCCGTGAGTTCGATGTTCCAGGAACAGCTGTGGAAGCAGAACGACCTGCTGAAGCCCGCTGCCGGGAGCAAAGTCCGTTACGACGCGGCCGCGGACGCGCTCGTGTCGGCGATGCTCCTGGTGGCTCACGACGGTGGCGCCGCGGATCAGGCGATCACCTCGCGTGTGCTGGCGCTGCACGACGCACAGGTGCGATCGGTCCATCAGCTGTTCGCCGCGCTGGATCGGCACGACACCGCCACCGTGAACCGGATCCTGACCGGTCGACTCGAGCCCGGGTTCGTCGCCGTCTCGAAGATCCTCACTGACTCCGCCGACGCGCATCGCGACCAGAGCCGGCGGGCGCTCGTCGAGCTGCGAAAGCGCATCTATTTCACGGCCAGGGTCCGGCCGGCGGTGTTCGCGGTCGGCCTGGCGCTGATGTTGGTTCTGGCCTTGGTGCTGCAGCGTGTCCGGCGCCAGCTCTACCGGCAACGGGAGGAGGCGGTGCGAGATTCGCTGCACGACCCGTTGACCGGTCT
Source organism: Pseudonocardiales bacterium (assembly GCA_032160565.1). Classification (GTDB taxonomy): domain Bacteria; phylum Actinomycetota; class Actinomycetes; order Mycobacteriales; family Jatrophihabitantaceae; genus RYN-117. The sequence continues at coordinate 1,582 of JAVHVL010000560.1, forward strand.
GGCCAACCGGGCATTGCTGGCCGAGCGATTCGACGAGGCACTTCGCCGCAGTGACGGCGAGGACAGCCGCACGGGTTTGCTCCTCCTCGACCTGGACCGATTCAAGGAGATCAACGACACGCTCGGCCACCACTACGGAGATCAGTTGCTGACCCAGATCGGGCCACGCGTGGAGAGCATCCTGCGGCCTGAGGACACCATCGCCCGACTCGGTGGCGACGAATTCGCTGTGTTGCTCCCCGAGGTCGCCGGACTCGACGGGGCCATGCTCGTCGCGGAGAAGATCCGTTACGCCCTCACGGCGCCATTCACCGTGGAGCGGCTGGACCTGGCGGTCGAGGCCAGTATCGGCGTCGTCGTCTCCGGTGAGCACGGCGATGATGCGAGCACGCTGCTACAGCATGCCGACATCGCCATGTACGTGGCCAAGAAGCAGAACATCGGCATCTTCCCCTACGACCCGGATGCCGACGGGCACACCCCGCAGCGGCTCACCCTGCTCAGCGACCTGCGCCGTGCGCTGGAGCGTCACGAGCTCGTGCTGCACTACCAACCCAAGATGACCCTCAGCACCGGCGACGTCTGCGGCGTCGAGGCCCTGGTCCGCTGGCAACACCCGCAGCAGGGTCTGCTGTCGCCCGACCAGTTCATCCCGCTGGCCGAGCACACCGGGCTGATCGGCCCGCTGACCGACTACGTCCTCGACGCGGCGCTGACGGATATCCGGATCTGGGCAGACCGGGGGCTGCACGTTCCGGTGGCCGTGAACCTGTCGACGCGCAACCTGCTCGATCCCGAACTCGCAAGGAAGGTCGCCGAACTGCTGCGGAAGCACGCCCTGCCCGCAAAGATGCTCGAACTGGAAGTCACCGAGTCGGCGCTCATGACCGAGCCGGTCCGCGCCCGGGAGACGCTGATGCGGCTTCACGATCTCGGCATCGGAGTTGCCATCGACGACTTCGGCGTCGGCTACAGCAACCTGTCCCAACTGAGGGCGCTGCCGGTCACCGAACTGAAGATCGACCGGTCCTTCGTCACGACGATGGACACCGACACCGGAAACGCCCACATCGTGAAGGGCGTCATCGACCTGTCGCACAACCTCGGCATCACCACGATCGCCGAAGGTGTCGAGACCGAGGCCACCATGGCCGCCCTCCGCATCGCCGGCTGCGACATCGTCCAGGGCTACTACGTGGCTCCGCCCATGCGCGCCGCGGAACTCACCACATGGCTCGGCAGCTACAGGGGCCGCAGCAGGTCGTCGGCGTCGACGATCGTGTACGCGTAGCCCTGCTCGGCGAGGAAGCGCTGCCGGTGCGCGGCGTACTCCGCATCGAGAGTGTCGCGCGCGACCACGGTGTAGAAGTGCGCCTGCCTGCCGTCGTGCTTCGGCCGCAGCACGCGCCCGAGCCGCTGCGCCTCCTCCTGCCGCGAGCCGAAGGTGCCGGAGATCTGCACCGCGACGGCGGCCTCGGGCAGGTCGATGGAGAAGTTTGCGACCTTGCTGACGACGAGCACGCGCGTCTCGCCGCGGCGGAACTCGTCGTAGAGCCGCTCGCGCTCCTTGTTCGTCGTGGAGCCCTGGATGATCGGAGCGCCGTCCAGCTCCGCGGACACGTCGTCGAGCTGGTCGAGGTACGCGCCGATCACGAGTACCTGGTCGTCTGGGTGCTGCTCGACGATCGTGCGGATCACCGGCAACTTGGTGCGGGCGGTGGCCGCCAGCTTGTAACGGTCCTCGGGCTCGGCGGTGGCGTAGGCCATCCGCTCGGCGTCGGTCAGCGTCACCCGCACCTCGGTGCAGTCCGCCGGGGCGATCCAGCCCTGGTTCTCGATGTCCTTCCACGGCGCGTCATAGCGCTTCGGGCCGATCAGCGAGAACACGTCGCCCTCGCGGCCGTCCTCGCGGATCAGCGTCGCCGTCAGGCCGAGGCGCCGGCGGGACTGCAGATCGGCGGTGAGGCGGAAGATCGGCGCGGGCAGCAGGTGCACCTCGTCGTAGATGATCAGCCCCCAGTCGCGGCTGTCGAACAGCTCGAGGTGGCGGTACTCGCCCTTCCGTCGCGTCGTCATCACCTGGTACGTGGCGATGGTGACCGGACGGATCTCCTTCTTCTCGCCGCTGTACTCGCCGATCTCCTCCTCGGTCAGGCTGGTGCGCGCGATCAGCTCGCGCTTCCACTGGCGCCCGGCCACGGTGTTCGTGACGAGGATCAGCGTGGTGGCCTTGGCCTGCGCCATGGCGGCCGCACCGACGATCGTCTTGCCGGCGCCACAGGGCAGCACGACGACACCGGAGCCGCCGGCCCAGAACATGTCCGCGGCCTGTTGCTGGTAGTCGCGCATGTGCCAGCCGGCCTGGTCGAGGTCGATGGGGTGCGCCTCCCCGTTGACGTAGCCGGCCAGGTCCTCCGCCGGCCAGCCGACCTTCAGCAGCGCCTGCTTCAGCCGGCCTCGCTCGGACGCGTGCACCAGCACGGTGTCCTCGTCCACGCGCTCGCCGAGCATCGGCGCGATCTTCTTCTGCCGCAGCACCTCTTCGAGCACCGCGCGGTCCAGGCTGACGAGGACGAGGCCGTGCACCGGATGCTTGGTCAGCTGCAGCCGCCCGTAGCGGTCCATCGTGTCGGCGACATCCACCAGCAGGGCGTGCGGCACCGCGTAGCGCGAGTAGCGCACGAGCGCGTCGACCACCTGCTCCGCGTCATGACCCGCAGCGCGCGCGTTCCAGAGACCGAGCGGTGTCAGGCGGTAGGTGTGCACGTGCTCGGGGGAGCGCTCGAGCTCGGCGAAGGGGGCAATGGCCGCGCGCGCCTCGGGCGCCAGCGGGTGGTCCACTTCGAGCAGCAGCGTTTTGTCCGATTGGACGATCAAGGGGCCGTCGCTCACGTGTCTCCTCGGGTTGCCGGACTGGCCATTGTCTCAAACCACGAGCCCGGCCGGGGTGTTCCAGGTGCGCCTTTTCGGCGCGACGTACCGGGCTGGGCTTTGTAATCTGGGGCGATGGCGGCCCGGCATCGGGATTCCAACGACGGCGCGGCCACGGCGCGCCCCGCCCCTGCCCTGCGCCTCGCGCTGCAGATCGCCGCGTTCCTCTGCGAGTTCGCGATGCTGGCGGTGCTCGTGGTCGGCGGGTGGGCGCTGGGCAACGGCGGGCTGCTGAGCATCGCACTGGCGATCTTCTATCCGTCGTTGGCGGTGTTGATCTGGTCGCTGTGGATCGCGCCGACCGCCGTGCATCGGCTGGCCGACCCGTCGCGGCTGATCGCACAGGTGCTGCTGTTCGCAGCCGCGGCCACCGTGGCCGGGCTGGGTGGGCATCGGCTGCTCGGCACCGCCTTCGCGGTGGTGGCGAGCCTGGCCTTCGCGGCTACCCGCCTCGGCGCCCACGACAGCGGCGACACCGGCGCGGACGACTGCGGCGACACCGTCGCCGACACCCGCTCCGACAGCGACGGCGACGTCGCTCAGGCCGGGTCATCCTCCTCGTCGTAGTCGTCGGCGACGATGCTCACGGCGGTCAGCCGATGCAGCGGGAAGGACTGCAGCCGCTGCGTCGCGGACTCGTGGCCGCGCACGAAGCCACCGGCCAGTGAGATCGGCAGGATCGTGTGGCGGGACGCCGTGCCGTCCGGGTCGGCCGAGCCCAGCAGCACCCGCCGCCCCTCGCGGATCGCCTGCCGTAGCAGCGCCATCGTGCTCGCCGACGTGACGCCGGGTACCTGCTGCACGACCGGCTGCACGCGCCTGCTCAGCTCGGTGAGCGTGTCGCCCGAGCGGATGCGCCGGACCAGCTCGGTCAGCTGCGCGGCCGACTCCGCCGATCGGCGCGGCCGGATCACGCGCACCGGGGAACGCGACGTGGCGCGCGGGGCGTCGAACCCGAGCGTGATGACCTCCCCGCCCGGTGCCTCCGCCGCCGGCGCGTAGCCCGACGCGCGCAGCACCTCCAGGACACGTGCGACCGGCGCCGAGGAGATGACGACGGTGGGCGCGATCCGCCGCAGCTGCAGCGCATCGACGTCGCGGTCGGCGAGCACGCGGGCCAGCAGCGCCTCGTCGTCGCAGCGCAGGTAGGCGGCCGCGGTTCCGGCGCGCAGCACGCCGTGGCGGCGGGCGGCGTCCTCGATGAGGTACGTCAGCGCCTGCGGCACCGGGGTACGGGACCGCGAGCGGACGAACGCGGCCAGCTCGCCGCCGCTGCGCCCGGCGTCCAGGGCGCGGCGCACGGAGGCCCCGGTGATGCGGTACACGCTCGCCCCGCCGGTGGACTCGAGCTCGGCGGTGAGGGCCAGCTCCGCGGCCAGCTCCGTGGTGGGCGGCCCGGGCACGACGACGGTGAGGTCCGGCTGGACGAGGAAGTGGTCGACCGGCTCCGGCAGGGCATTCGTGAGCACCTGCTGCGCCGCGGCTCGGGAGCCGTCGAGCAGGGTACGGCTGTAGCCGGTGACGCCGCCGGCCGCGGTGAGCCCCAGCAGGTCGGCCTCGGCGAGGATGGCCTCGACCTGTGGACGCTGGGGCGTCGCCTTACGCGGCGTATCCCAGGCCAGCCGATCGAGCACCGCCGAACGGCGCGACGGCGAGCCACCCGGGGGCAGGGACACGAGCAGCTCGAGGACGTGCGAGCGCAGGCCGGGCACCATGCCGCGCTCGGCGTCCGGCCCCAGTGCGGTGATGAGCCGGTCGCGGTCACCGCGCTGGTTGATCAGGCTCGGCTGCCGCGTCATCGCCAGCCACGCGCAGGCCAGGTCGCCCCACCGCTCGGCGGTGCCGTGCTTGCGCCAGACGTCGTAGTCGGTGGTCGGCAGGTAGACCGGGTCGAGCCCGGTGGTGGCGGCGACGAGCCCGGCCGCGGACGCCGTCTCGGCGATCAGCGCGGTGGTCTGCTCGTCCACGCCGAGGTCGCGGGCCGTGCGCCGCAGGTCGCGCACGCCGACACCGCCGGCACGCAGCACGGCAGGCGGATGGGCCGTCCACGAGTCGGCGAGTGCGTCCACGAGGCGCAGCGTGTCGAGGACGGCGGTGGTGCCGAGCCGGTCCAGCTCCGCTGGGGTGTGCTCGACGACGTCGATGGCCGGCGGCCGCAGGCGCACCTCGCCGAGCGGCGTCTCGCGCAGGGCGAGGGCCACCTCGCGCGGCAGCTCCACCGTCTGCGCGTCGATCGGTACCAGCAGGCCGCGGGTCATCAGCCGGTGCGGCGGCGGCATGTCCTGTGCGGCCACGGGCAGGTGCGCGTTGCGGACCGTCCCCACCGGCGGCCCCGCCGCGAGCCGGGCGAGCACCTCCCGCTCGGGCTGGTCGGCCCCGTCGATCAGCTCGCGCAGCCGCAACGGGTCGGCAAGCTGCTCGGCGATCGCGGCCGCGGCCCTGGGCTGGGTCGCCGGCGCCAGCCCGAGGGTGCGCAGCACTGGGGCGAGCTGGACGTCGGAGACGCGGCGCAGCAGGTCCGCGGCCGGACGACCCAAGCCGGCGGGGTAGCTGCCGAGTGCCTCGCGCACGGTGGCGACCAGGTGCAGCTCGTCGGCCGCTCCCCAGGCCAGCCCGAGGGTGAGCAGCTCCGCCACGCCCCGGCCGAGCTCGGCGGCCGGCAGCTCACCGAGCAGCTCCGCCGCGGCCCAGGTGGACGTGCTGGCGTCCGGTGCCGCGGCCAGGGCCAGCGCCTCCAGCACTCGCAGCGTGAACGCGTCCAACCCGTCCACTGCCCGCTGCACGGAGGTACGCACGCTCAGCCGGCTGGCCAGCATCGCCAGATCGGCCGGGGCGGGCAGGGCGAGGTCGGGGCGGCGCCGCAGCAGTTCGGCCAGCTGCTCATCGGTGCGAGCGCGCAGCCACTCCGTCAGCGAGCCCGCGTGGTGCTGGCCGGTCGCCGATACGGGTGGAGTGGCCAAGGCGTCGCTCGGTTCAGCGCCCGTCGGCCAGATGTGGCCGGTCGTGCGGACCGGGGTGGGAGTAGAGCAACTGCTCGACCGGCAGGGGGAACTCCAGCTCCGAACCGAACGGGGACAGCGACCCGGCACTGTCGGAGGCGAGCTCCGAGACGTGGAAGTCACCCACCTGTACGGCCGACGGGTTGCGGAACTGTTCCGGGACTCGAGGCGCTGTGCTGGCCATGGGTGCCCTCTCACTCAGTCAGACGCGGACTCACTAGTCTGCCACGTGGCTATGACGGCTCAGGATGGCTGGACGGCTGAGCGCTCCGCGAGCTCGCGCAGTACCTATTCAGCGCTCCGCGAGCTCGCGCAGTATTGCCCGCTGCTCGGCCCGGCCCGCGCGCACCGCCGACCCGACCGCGATCGCGAAGCCCGCCGGGGCCAGCAGGCAGGCCAGGTTCAGCCAGAGCGGGCGGTCGTGCGCGGAGAAGAAGAATGGGATCACGTCGGCGGCGATGAAGATCAGCCCGAGCGCGAACAGCGCGAGGCCGAGGCGGACGGCGCCCGACCTGGGCAGCGGAACCCGATGCATCCGTCAAGTATCGCTGGTGTAATTCGAGCAGCCGACCAGTAGCGTGTAAGGGGAAGGCACCGCAAGCGTGCGGTGCCTTCACTGCGTCGGACCCGACGCTTCGGCACGTCCAACCCAAGGAGTCTCCGGTGCCTACCGGCAAGGTGAAGTTCTTCAGCGCGGAGAAGGGTTTCGGCTTCCTCTCCTATGACGACGGCGAAGACGTCTTCGTGCACCGCGATGCGCTGCCCGAGGGCGTCACGGAGCTGAAGCCTGGGCAGCGGGTGGAGTTCGGTGTTGTCTCCGGACGCAAGGGCAACCAGGCGATGCAGGTTCGCCTGCTGGATCCGGTGCCCTCGGTCGCGCGCGCCACCCGCAAGCCCGCCGAGGAGATGGCTCCGCTGGTGGAAGACCTCATCAAGCTGCTCGACAGCGTGTCGAACTCGCTACGCCGCGGCCGCTACCCGGAGAAGGCCGAGGCCCGCAAGGTCGCCGGCCTGCTGCGCGCCTTCGCCGACAACCTCGACGCTTAGCGCAGGGGTGGGTTGGCGGGCGTGAGGCCGGCTTTGTGGGCTCGCCCTAGTAAGGCTTCGGCGGCGGCGTAGCCCTCGTCGCCGAGTTCGCGGCTGAACTCGTTCACGTAGAGCGCGATGTGCTGCTGCTGGACGTCCGGAGACATCTCGTCGGCGTGCTCGGCGACGTAGCGTGCGGACGCCTCGGGGTGCGCCCACGCGTACTCCACCGACGCCCGCGCCACCCGGCCGAGGAGTGCCGCGTCGAGCTCGCGGCGGGCCAGGATCGCGCCGAGCGGGATCGGCAGTCCGGTATCGCGCTCCCACCACTCGCCGAGATCGACCAGCGACTGCAGACCGTAGGACGGGTAG
>JAVHVL010000574.1:0-4433 GCA_032160565.1 Pseudonocardiales bacterium
ACCTTCAGGACCAGGATGTCCTTGAAGGAGTACAGCCGCTGGCTGCCCGACCCGGACGCCGAGCGGATCGAGGGGACGACCAGTTCGGTGCGCGCCCAGTAGTCCAGCTGGCGGTACGTGATGCCGGCGGCGCTGCATGCGGTGGGGCCGCGGTATCCGATGAGCTCGTCGGCAACGGGCGCCGGGTCGGCGAACAGAGTGCCCTGTTGGAACAGAGTGCCCTGTTCCGGTTCCAGGCGCTCGTCCATCTGCCCACCTCCAGGTCTACAGCGGTACCAGCGCGGTGCCCCGATCCAGGCGCCGAGGCGCCCCGATCGAATTGCACCGTGGTGATTCGTGTGCCCCGACCGTAGGACGGTGTCCAGACCAGGTCAACGCGACTCGCCGGATTTCTTAACCCTCATGTAGAGATCGAGGGTAGCCGAGTGCGCTGCCCTCAGCCGCCCGCGGCGAAGTCCTCCGGCGAGATGTTGTCGAGGAACTCGCGGAACCGCTCGACCTCATCCTCCTGCTCGTCCGGGATCTCGACCCCCGCCGCGTCGAGTACCGAGTCGGCTCCGAGGATCGCGACGTCGCAGCGCAGCGCCAGCGCGATAGCGTCCGAGGGCCGCGCGCTCACCGTCACGCCGCCGCTGAAGCGCAGCTCGGCGTAGAAGACGTCATCACGCAGCTCGGTGATGTGCACCGCCTCCAGCCGGACGCCGAGGGCGGTGATGACATCCCGCAGAAGATCATGCGTCAGCGGCCGGACGGTCTGCACACCTTGCTGCTGGAATGCGATCGCGGAGGCCTCCACCGCGCCGATCCAGATGGGCAGGTAGCGGATGCCGTCCTCTTCGCGCAGCAGCACGACGGGCTGATTCGCGGGCAGTTCGACCCGGACCCCGACGACGCGCATCGGATGCACGACTCAACCTCCGTAACCGGCAACTCGACCGTGTCTCGCTGTGCTCGACGCTACACGTTCCAACTGGGTCGCGGTGGGGCGTCGGCGTGGCTGCACCGACCGCACGAGCGTCGCCGTGGTCAGCCGCGCTCAGCCGCCGATGACCTCGCGCAGGCCGATCTGCACCAGCGCGGCGTGCAGCCGGACCGACGCCGCTGCGAGCTCGCGAACCGTCTCCTCCGCGCGGGCACGTGCCTCGCCGCCGCGCTGCCGAGACATCGGTCCGACAACCTGCGAGAACAGACCGACCTCACGCTCGGCCGCGGTCCGGAAGGCGCGCAGGTGGCGACCCTCCAGCCCGAAGCGAGCAAGGTCCGCGACGATCTTCGCCACGGCCAGGGCGTCGTCGTCGTAGTGGCCGCCGGGCCTCGCCGTGATCAGGCCGAACTGCTCGAGCTCGGCAAGCTGGTCGGCACGCAGACCGGCCGCGTTGAGCAGCTCCTCCTGCGACAGCCGCAGCTCGGCCGGGGCTGGGCGGAAGTGCTCGGCAGTAGGGGCGTTGTCCTCGATGGCGGCGATGGCAACGTGCGGGACGCGCGGCGTTCCCGGCGCCGAGCCGGACGGGACCAGCCCCCGGTCGATCGCGTCGAGCTGGTCCTTGATCACCCGCAGCGGCAGGTAGTGGTCCTTCTGCTGCGTGAGCACGTACTTCAGCCGCGCGACGTCTGCCGCCGAGAACTTGCGGTAGCCCGACGGCGTGCGTTCCGGCTGCACCAGCCCCTGGTCCTCCAGGAAGCGGATCTTGCTGATCGTGAGATCCGGGAAATCCACCCGCAGGTGCGCGAGCACGTCACCGATGGTCAGCGTGGCGGATGAGTTGCCGCGTGACGCGGCGTTCAGCGCCGTCATCGTCCACTCATGCTTGCGCCCCGACGCCGGCGCGAACGGCGGCGTTCAGGTACACCAGGCGGAACTTTCCGATCTGCACTTCGTCGCCGCCGGACAGCGGTGCGGCGTCGATGCGTTCGCGATTGACGTAGGTGCCGTTCAGGGAACCCACGTCGTGGACGGTGTAGCCGCTGCCTTCGCGGCGGAATTCGGCATGTCTGCGGGACACGGTGACATCGTCCAAGAAGATGTCACTGTCCGGGTGGCGACCCGCCGTAGTCACGTCCTGATCCAACAGGAATCGGCTTCCGGCGTTCGGGCCGCGCTTCACCACGAGCAGGGCCGAGCCGGGCGTCAGCGCGTCGACGGCACCCTGATGTGCCTCGGGCGAGAACTCGCCGTCGATGTCAGGAAGGGACCCACCCGTGCTGATGGTTCTCGTGACGTCGGCACCGCTCGCGGTGGTCGGCAGCGCCGCGCCGCAACTGGCGCAGAAATGGCTGCCGGGCGGGTTTTCGGTGCCACATGCGGTGCAAAACACTCGCGTCGCCCTTCGATCTGGAACGGGTGAACAGGGGGAAACGCCATCGCGATCGGGCCTGCGCCGTCGGTCAGCCGAGACTAGGCCCGGCGCATCCCGAGGGTCAATCGAAGGTGGACGTTCAGCCTGAACTTCACATCGCACACCTCGATCGAGGCTGGTCAGCCGGCGAGCGTCCCGTAGGCCGCCGCGTCCAGCAACTCGCCCAACTGCGTCGCGTCGGCGGCGTCGATCTCGACGATCCACCCGGCGCCGTACGGATCGGAGTTGATCAGCTCGGGGTGCTCGTCCAGGTCCTCGTTGCGGGCGAGCACCGTGCCTGCGATCGGCGCGTAGAGATCCGACACGCTCTTCGTGGACTCGACCTCGCCGAACGCGGCACCCTGCGCCAGCTGTACGCCGACCTCCGGGAGCGAGACATACACGACGTCGCCGAGCGCCTGCTGCGCGTAGTCGGTGATGCCGATGCGTACCACCTGCTTGCCGTCCGCCTCGCTGACCCGAGCCCACTCGTGCTCGGCGGTGTACTTCAGATCGTCGGGCACGTTGGACATGGTCTGCCTCTTTCTTCGCTCGCTGTCTTGGTTCGCTGTGCGGCGTCGTACGACGTGCTGAGTCGTTGCGACCCTACTTGGGCCGTGCCTAGCGGGAGGTCGGGGTCGCGTACTTCGTGACTGGCAGCGCGCGCACGGCGGTGATCGCCACCGTCGACCGGTCCGTGACCGTCAGGTCGCCGCCGGCCGCTCGCACCGCGGCCGCGACGCCACCCGGGATGTTCAGTGCGGTGTCCAGCGTCTGCGGGTCGCCGATGGCGAGCACCTCATACGGTGCGCTCAGCACCACGCCGTCCACCTTGAGGGCGCCGGCATCCCCCGTGAACGCGGTGCTCGTGCTGACCCGAACCGAGCCGAACTGGATCGCCTCGGCGCCCGCCCCCCGCAGCTCCTCGACGACGTCCAGCAGGGTCTCCGGTTGCAGGGCGCGGCCGGGATCGTTGATCCGCACGCTGACGCCTGGCCCGGTCGCCTGCAGCGTGCCGAGCAGGACGCCGAGAGCGGCCGCATCCTGCTGCGCTTGCTGCTTCGCGGCGGAGGCGCGGTCGCCGGTGTCGCGCAGCTGCGTGAGCCGTCGGTTGAGCTCGTCGATCTGCGCACGCAGCCCGTCTGCCCGGGCGTTCTGGTTGTCGAGGATTCCGATCAGGTCGTCCTCACGAAGGTTGGCCAGGTTGTCCGAGCCGGAGTTCGCGTGGACCTGGACGGCGATCGCAAAACCCAGTGCCGCGACCAGGACGCCGATCAGCGCGGCGGCGCGGTGGCGGCCACGGCCCCCGCCGCTGGCCGTTTTCACACCGGGAGTCTCATCCTCGGATCGAGGTGGCTCCGGTGCCGGCGGCGGCACGGCCGCGCTGGGGGGTTTCTTCACCATGTTCAGGCCCTGAAGACGTGGCGACGGATGGCGGCCGCGTTGCCGAAGATGCGGATGCCCAGCACGACTACGACCGCCGTGGACAGCTGGCTTCCGACGCCGAGCTTGTCGCCCAGGAACACGATCAGGGCGGCCACGACGACGTTCGAGATGAACGAGACGACGAAGACCTTGGCGTCGAAGATGCCGTCGAGGCGAGCTCGGACGCCACCGAACACGGCGTCCAGCGCAGCCACGACGGCGATCGGAAGATAGGGCTCGAGCCAGGTCGGCACCGTCGGGCGCAGCAACAGCCCGGCGACGACGCCGAGGGCGAGGGCCAGGGCGGCGATCACCGCGACCCGCTCGGGCTCGGCTGGGCACGGGCGTACACGGGCGTCACGGCGGCACTGGCGGGGAGCTCGAGGTCGCTGCGTCCGGAGAAGGTGAAGCCGATCCCCTCGGCGCTGACGAGAGTGTGATACCGGCTGGCCACCGCGCTCGAGGCGAAGGCGGTTGCCAGGTCGTCCGCGTTTCCGATCGCCCTGATCGTGTAGGGCGAGGTGATCGCCACCCGGTCGACGAGCACGACCTCCCCGGCGAAACGCACTGAGGTGGTCGGCGTCAGCCGCACGTTGTTCACCGAAATCGCCTCGGCCCCGTCGCCCCACAGTTCGTTGATGACGCTGCGCATATCACGGTCGGTGAGGATAT
>JAVHVL010000006.1:0-6275 GCA_032160565.1 Pseudonocardiales bacterium
CGCGGGTCGGTGTCGGCGGCCACCACGGCGCGGCGAGGCTCGCCACCTCGGGCGCCGCGCCACAGGCGGCGAGCACCCGCGCGTGGCCCCCGGCCGGCTCATCCATGACAAGCGACCAGCCGGCCCGGAAGATCCGGGTGACGCCGTCGGTCAGCACCCGTAGCGGATGCTCCGGGCGGGCGGCCAGGCTGTCCAGCAGCTCCAGCTCCCGGTGCGGGTCGATCTGCCCGGCGTAAGGGCGGATCGACTCGACCCGGACCCCGGGCACCGTCGAGGCCGCGGTCACCAGGGAATCGGCCAGCCGGTCCGGCGGCAGCTCGACGACGATGTCGTCCGTGGCACTGCCCGGGGAGCGCTCGATGACGTCCAGGCTGAGGATGTCCGCCCCCACCGTGCCGAGCGCCGTGGCGATCGCCCCGAGGGCCCCCGGACGGTCCGGGAGCACGACTCGCAGCAAGTAGGACACGGCGACAGCCTGCCTCATGGACGTGTCGGGGCGGTTACGCGGGGCGTCTTCGGGCGAGCCGGGTAAACGCCTTCGTCGTCGCCGCCGCACGCCTTCCGTAGACTCAGCGGTCGTGCCCGACGCTATGGATTCCCCCGGCTCCAGCCGGATCAGCCGCGACGACGTCGCCCACCTCGCGCTGCTCGCCCGCCTGGCCGTCACCGACGAGGAGCTCGACGTGTTCGCCGGGCAGCTCGACGTGATCCTCGGCGCCGTCGCCCGCGTCAGCGAGGTGGCCGCCGCCGACATCCCGCCCACCTCGCACGCCGTGCCGATGACCAACGTCTTCCGCGCGGATGAGGTCCGCCCGTGCCTGTCGCGTGACGCCGTCCTGGCCGGTGCGCCGGCGGTGGAGGACTACAAGTTCCGCGTCCCCCGCATCCTGTCGGAAGAGGCCTAGGCCGATGACCAGCCAGCAGAGCGAAAGCATGAGCGAGCTCATCAGGCTGAGCGCCGCGGAGCTCGCCGGCCGCATCTCCGCCGGTGAGGTGTCCGCGGTGGAGGTGGCGCAGGCGCACCTCGACCGGATCGGCGCCGTCGACGGCTCGGTGCGGGCGTTCCTGCACGTCGACACCGACGGCGCCCTGGCCGCGGCCAAGGCGGTCGATGCCAAGCGCGCGGCGGGGGAGGCGCTGTCGCCGCTGGCCGGTGTGCCGTTGGCGATGAAGGACGTCGTGGTCACCGAGGGGCTGCCGACGACGGCCGGGTCGAGGATCCTCGAGGGCTGGCGCCCGCCGTATGACGCCACGATCTCCACGCGTATCAAGAACGCCGGCATCGTCATGCTCGGCAAGACGAACATGGACGAGTTCGCGATGGGCTCGTCCACCGAGAACTCCGCGTACCACCCCACGCACAACCCGTGGGACCTGTCCCGGGTACCCGGCGGCTCGTCGGGTGGCTCGTCCGCCGCCGTCGCCGCGTTCGAGGCGCCGCTCTCGATCGGCACGGACACCGGCGGCTCGATCCGCCAGCCCGCGGCTGTCACCGGCATCGTGGGGCACAAGCCGACCTACGGTGCGGTGTCGCGGTACGGGCTGATCGCCTTCTCCTCCTCCCTCGACCAGGCCGGCCCGTTCGGCCGCACGGTGCTCGACGCCGCGCTGCTGCACGAGGTGATCGCCGGGCACGATCCGGCCGACTCCACCTCGATCCCGCGGCCGGTGGCGCCCGTTGTTGCCGCGGCGCGTGAGGGCGCCCGCGGTGACCTGACCGGCCTGCGGGTGGGTGTGGTCCGCGAGCTGGGGGGCGAGGGTTATCAGGCGGGCGTGCTCGCCTCCTTCCAGGCAGCCGTCGAGACGCTGCGCGGCCTGGGCGCCGAGGTGGTCGAGGTCAGCTGCCCGAACTTCGAGTACGCGCTGGCCGCGTACTACCTGATCGCGCCGAGCGAGTGCTCGTCGAACCTGGCGCGCTTCGACGGCGTGCGTTACGGGCTGCGGGTCGGCGACGACGGCGTGCACTCCCTCGAGGACGTCATGTCGCTGACCCGGGAGGCCGGCTTCGGCCCGGAGGTGAAGCGGCGCATCATGATCGGGACGTACGCGCTGTCGTCCGGTTACTACGACGCGTACTACGGGCAGGCGCAGAAGGTGCGCACGCTGATCGCGCGCGACTTCACCGCCGCCTTCGGGCAGGCCGACGTGCTGGTGTCGCCGACGTCGCCGTTCGTGGCCTTCGGCATCGGTGAGCGCGTCGCCGATCCGATGGCGATGTACATCAACGACCTGTGCACGCTGCCGGCGTCACTGGCGGGCACGCCGGCGATCTCGGTGCCGTCCGGGCTGTCCGAGGGGCTGCCGGTGGGGCTGCAGATCATGGCGCCGGCCCTGGCCGACGAGCGGTGCTACCGGGTTGCCGCAGCGTTCGAGGCAGCCGTCGAACCTGTCCTCGCCTCGATTCCGGACCTCGACCCCACGAAATCGCCTGGAGAACGTGACGATTCCGCGGGGACCCCGAGGGAGCTTGCGAGATGACGCCGACGTACGAGGAGCTGCTGACCCGCTACGAGCCGGTCATCGGCCTCGAGACGCACGTGGAGCTGGGCACCGGCTCGAAGATGTTCTGCGGCTGCTCGACGGAGTTCGGCGCCGAGCCGAACACGCACACCTGCCCGGTCTGTCTCGGGCTGCCCGGCGCGCTGCCGGTGGCCAACGAGAAGGCGATCGAGTCGACGATCCTGATCGGGCTGGCGCTGAACTGCTCGATCGCCTCGTGGTGCCGCTTCGCGCGGAAGAACTACTTCTACCCGGACATGCCGAAGAACTTCCAGACGTCGCAGTACGACGAGCCGCTGTGCGTCGAGGGATACCTGGACGTCGAGGTGAACGGCATGACGGTGCGCGTGGGCATCGAGCGGGTGCATCTCGAGGAGGACACCGGCAAGAACACCCACGTCGGCACGTCCGGGCGCATCCACGGCGCCGACTACTCGCTCGTCGACTACAACCGGGCCGGTATCCCGCTGGTGGAGATCGTCACCAAGCCGGTGCCCGGCACCGGTGCGCTGGCCCCCGAGGTGGCGAAGGCGTACGTCGCCGAGCTGCGCGACATCCTCCGTACGCTGGGCGTCAGCGACGTGCGCATGGAGCAGGGCTCGCTGCGCTGCGACGTGAACACCTCGCTGAACCCGGTCGGCGCCTCCGAGTTGGGCACCCGCACCGAGACGAAGAACGTCAACTCGCTGCGCAGCGTCGAGCGGGCGGTGCGCTCGGAGATGATCCGTCAGGCCGCGCTGCTGGACGCGGGGGAGCGGATCAAGCAGGAGACCCGGCACTTCTCCGAGGCGACCGGCGACACCCGCCCCGGGCGCAGCAAGGAGGAGGCGACCGACTACCGGTACTTCCCCGAGCCGGACCTGGTGCCGATCGCGCCCGACGCCGAATGGGTGGAGAAGCTGCGCAGCGGGCTGCCGGAGTTGCCGGCCGCGCGCCGCGCCCGGATGCGTGCGGTGCTGGGCGTCAGCGCCGAGGACATGGTGCAGCTGACCAATGCCGGCGTGGTCGACCTCGTCGGCGCGACCGTCGACGCCGGCGCGCCGGTGGGCGAGGCGCGCAACTGGTGGTTGGGCTACCTCGCGCAGAAGTCCAACGAGCGCGAGGTGGACGCGGCCGACCTCGGTGTGTCACCGGAGCAGGTGGCGCGGCTGATCGAGCTCGTCGCGGGCGGTGCGCTGTCCGTGGCGCTGGCGCGGCAAGCCGTCGACGGCGTGCTGGAGACCGGCGCCGACGTCGACACCGTGGTCGCCGAGCGGGGGCTCAAGGTGGTGTCGGACACCGGCGCGCTGGAGCAGGCCGCCGACGAGGCGATCGCCGCCAACCCGGACGTGGCCGACAAGGTGCGCGGCGGCAAGCTGCCGGCCGTCGGCGCGTTGGTAGGTGCGGTGATGAAGGCGACGCGCGGGCAGGCCGACGCGGCTGCGGTACGCGCGATCCTGCTGGAGCGCCTCGGCGTCAGCGAGTAGCGCGCGTGCGCGCTCGCCGGTGCGCTGTGCTGCTGGCCGCCGTGGCAATGGCGCTGGTGCCGTCGGCGCCATCGGTCGCCGCGCCATCGGTCGCCGCGCCATCGGTCGCGGCGCCTTCCGCGCCATCGGTCGGGGCGCCTTTCGGCACCCGACTGCTGTTCCGGCTGGCCGATCCGCGGATCAACGAGGCCAGTGGCATCGCCGCCGGCATCACCTCGCCCGGCGTGGTGTACGTGCACAACGACAGCGGTGACGCCCCGCGGTTCTTCGCGCTCGACGCCCGCACCGGCGCGACGCTGGCTGTCTACACCGTGCCGGGTGCGGCCGCGCTCGACTGGGAGGACATCGCGGTGGCGCCGGATGCACGGGGCGTGCCGTCGGTATGGCTCGGCGATATCGGCGACAACAACGGCGTGCGGCGGGAGATCCAGGTCTACCGGGTGGACGAGCCGCGCGTCGACCCGACCCGGCGCGATGTCGCCGTGCCGTCGTCGCCCGCCGAGGTGTGGCGGCTGCGCTACCCGGACGGTGCCGTGGACGCCGAGTCGCTGGCCGTGGCGCCTGACGGCACGCCCTACGTCGTCACGAAGTCGCTGCTCGGGAGTTCGACCGTCTTCGCGGCGCCGCGGCAGGCGCGGGCGGGAAGGATCCAGCAACTGCGCAGGCTCGGGAGCATTCAGTTCGCCCTGACCAGCACGCCGGGGCCGTTCTCGCTCGCCGGGCACCTGATGGCGACGGGCGCGGACGTGTCCCGCGACGGTTCGCTGCTGACCGTGCGCACCTATACGGACGCGTACCTGTGGCGGCTGCGTGGCGGTGATGTCGCCGCCGGGCTGCGGCGCGCGCCGGTGCGCGTTGCCCTGCCCGAGCAGCCGCAGGGCGAGGGGATCGCGATCGCCGGATCTCGGCTGCTCGTCGACTCGGAGCGGGCCGGATCAGCCGTCTACGCGGTGCCGATCCCCGCGACGCTCCGGACGAGCGCACCGCCCGCCGGCGCACCGCCCGAGACACGCGCACCGGCGTCCGCACCCGTGCTGTCAGCCGCGCCGCCCGTGTCGTCAGCTGCGCGTACCCGACGGGCGGCTGGCACCGGCCGGCTGCTGTGGCTCGGGGGGGCCGTGGTCATCGCCGGTGGTGCCGCAACGCTTTGGATCGCTCGGCGGCGGCGGAGCGGACGCGCAGCTGCTCGTCCTCGCTGAGCTTGCGGGTGTCCCGCGGCTCGGCGAAGGGCTGGACGTGCTCGGGCAGGCCGGCCTCGATCATCCGCTGATGCTGCAGCTCCGCGTTCACCTCGGCGCCGAGCAGGATCGCGATGTTGGTGATCCACAGCCACACCAGGAAGATGATCACCGTCGCCAACGAGCCGTAGGTCTTGTTGTACGAGCCGGAGAACGCGACGTAGACAGCGAATGCGCCGGACGCGATCAGCCAGACGACCACGGCGACGATCCCGCCCGGCGTGATCCAGCGCGGGCCGACCTGCTTGACGTTCGGGCTGGCCCAGTAGAGCAGCGACAGCATCACGGTGACCAGGAGCAGCAGCACCGGCCACTTGGCGATGTCCCACACCCGGACCGCGACCTGCCCCAACCCCACCGCCTGCCCGACCTGGCTGGCGATCCGGCCCGTCAACACCACCATGAGGGCGCTGACGACGAGCAGGATCAGCGTCGCCACGGTGATGCCCAGGCGGATCGGGGCGGTACGCCACACCGGGCGCCCCTCGTCGACACCGTAGATCGCGTTCATCGCGCGCATGAAGGCCGCAACGTACCCGGACGCGGACCAGATCGCGAGCAGGATGCCGACGATCGCGGCGACGCTGGCCGCGCCCTGCTTGCCCTGCACCTGATCGATGACGGCTTTCAGGAACGTCCGCACGCCGCCCGGGGCGATCTGCCCGACGTTGTCGAGCACCTTCTGCGTCGTCGACCTGCCGACCAGGCCGAGGATCGAGACCAGGACCAGCAGGCCGGGGAACAGCGCCAGGACGCCGAAGTACGTGAGTGCGGCGGCGCGGTCGGTGATGTCGTCGCGCTTGAACCGACGGACCGCGCGTTTGAGCGCCGCCCACCAGCCGCGCCGGTGCAGGTGAGTGGGGCTGTGTGGCGGGCTGGGTGGCGGGCTGGGTGGTGAGGTGGGTCTGTTCAGGCTGGACTTGTCGGCGGCCATGGGTGCCTCCGCATCGTGTCGGTGCTGTTGGCAGCGGTATGCCCTCGGCGTGGGCTCCGCTAACCCGCACCGTGCCCCGGGCACGTCCCGGCGCGGCGGGTGATGGCGCATGTGATTGGGTGCAGCGGTGCGACCCAG
>JAVHVL010000026.1:0-8860 GCA_032160565.1 Pseudonocardiales bacterium
TCCGGGATGACCCGGCCGAGCTTGCGGTATTCACGAACCGTCGCGTCCACGACGTGCCGCATGCCGACCGGTTCGCCGGCGCTGACCGCGTCGTACGCCGCGGCCAGCGCGATGTTGCGGATGTCGCCGCCGGTCAGCTCGACGGCGTCGGCGAGGAAGTCCACCTGGATCGGGTCGGTGCCGTCGAGATTCTCCAGCTGCTGCAGGTGGTGCTCCCAGAGCCTGCGGCGGATGGGCGCGTCCGGGTCCGGGAAGTTGACGATGAAGCTCATGCGACGGGAGAACGCCCGATCGAGGTTGCCGCGCAGGTTCGTGGCCAGGATGGTGATCCCGTCGAAGTGCTCCATGCGCTGCAGGAGGTACGAGATCTCCTGGTTCGCGTACCGGTCGCGCGCGTCGCGCACCTCGGACCGGCTGCCGAACAGTGCATCGGCCTCGTCGAAGAACAGCACGACGTCGAGCGCCTCCGCGGCCTGGAAGACCTTCTCGAGGTTCTTCTCCGTCTCGCCGATGTACTTGTCCACGATCGCCGAGAGATCCACCTGGAACAGGTCGATCGACAGCTCGTCGGCGACGACGTGGGCGGCCAGCGTCTTGCCCGTGCCGGGGCTGCCGGCGAACAGCGCCGCGATGCCGCGACCCCGACGCATCGGCCCCGCCGCCACCTCGTCGCGGTGCCGCGCCCAGTTGACGAGTTGCCGGAGCGAGGCGGTGGCGTGCTCGGGGAGCACGAGATCCGCGAAGGTCAACCCGCCCGAAGCCGGGCCGCCGACGATCGCGTCACCGGCCGAACCGCCGACACGGCGCGCCGCTTCGCGAACGATGGCCGAGGAGACCGGCTCGTCCCGCGCGTTCGCCACGACGCGCGCGTAGCGGGCCGCCTCCGTCACCGCCTCCGGCGTCAGCCGCAGCCCGAGCAGGGTCTGCCGCAGCTCGATGTCCTGTGCCGAGAACTCGCCGAGGCTGGCCTGCCACACCGCGGCGCGGTCGGGGACGGCGAGCGTCTCCGCGTCGACGAGCAGCGGCAGCCGGCGCAGCCAGGACGGATTCCACGCGCGGGTCGACACGGCGATCACCGGTACGGCGGCGCGCTCCAGAGCCTCCAGCGCGCCGCGGTCGCCCGCCTCGGCGATCACGTCGGCACCGGCCACGAGCAGCGCCCAGCCGAGCAGCCCGGCCTCCCGCGTCGCCGCCGCGAGCAAGTC
Organism: Pseudonocardiales bacterium; assembly: GCA_032160565.1. Taxonomy (GTDB): domain Bacteria; phylum Actinomycetota; class Actinomycetes; order Mycobacteriales; family Jatrophihabitantaceae; genus RYN-117. The sequence goes on from JAVHVL010000026.1 coordinate 1,206, forward strand.
GGTGAGGTTCTGGTCGGGGAGGTGCAGCCGCAGGTCGATGGCCAGGCAGTTCAGCCCTACCGAGGCGAAGGCACCGGCGGCGAGCGAGATGCCGGCCGCACCCTGCACGGAGCGGACCCAGACCAGCGGGGCACCCTGCTCCACGGCCCGGGCGACGACCTTGCCACCCGGCAGGTCGAGCGGCACGGCGGTGGTGCGCAGCCGGGCGACGACCGGGTCGGCGGGGACGTCGCCGGCGAGCACCGCAACCACCGGGTCCGGCACCACCAGCGGCCGGCTGAGCCACGGGTCGGTGCCCGTCACCTCGAGCAGGCGATGGCGCCGCAGCGGCGCGTCCGGCCGCAGCCGGGCAAAGCCCGCAGCCGTGGCCGTGCCGACGCCGCTGAGCTCGAGACCCAGCCCGACGCTCGGCCGCGCGGTACCGGGCAGGCCACGCAGCAGCGCGTACGCCATGCCGATGTTGGCGTCCAGATCGCCCGCCGCGGACAGCCACAGCAGGCCGGCGTCGCAGGAGTCGAGGCCGAAGACATCGGCGACCCCGTCGAGCGGATCCGTCGCGTCCTCGTCAGCCGCTGTCGGATGATCTGCCCGCAGCGCCGCGACCACCGACGCCATCTCGCCCGCCCCCGACCAGGCGGAGTCCGACCGGGTGCGCCGCTGCACCGCGGCGGCCAACTGGTCGACGAGATTGCTCATCGGGCGTGGCACCCGGGATCCCCCTTGCACGGACCGCACACGACCGATGCGTGATCATGTGGCCGAGAGGTGCCAACATAGCCCAGGGCGCCGCAGCTGGCGAAGGACCATCGGGGTCTGCCGAGCCGACCCGGCCGTGAAGGAGCAGGCGATGTTCGTGCGCATGGTGGACGAGGGCCTGGAGCGGTTCCTGCGCGCCCAGCTGCCCCTGCCCGAGGACCTCGGCGACATCAGCTTCGAGGCTCCGACAGGGAACTGGTCGGCGCAGCTGTCGCGGATCACGGTCAACCTCTTCCTCTACGAGGTCGCCCGCAGCAGCCACCCCGCGCGAGCCGCGACGCAACGCGTCGATGCCAACGGCCGCTCCGAACGGCGTGCGCCGCAGCCGATGGTGCAGCTGAACTACCTGGTGAGCGCCTGGGCCGGAAGTCCCCGCGACGAACACCAGCTGCTCGGTGACGTGATCAGCCGGATCGCCCCCTGCGACGTGCTGCCCGCGGAGCACCTGCCGGCCGAACTCGCCTCGACCGTGCACCTCGGGTTCGGCACCGACGAGCGCAACCGCCCGCGCGAGGTCTGGGGCGCGGCCGGCGGGCAGCTGAAGGCCTCGTTCACCCTGCAGGCGACCGTCGCCGCCGACAGCTTCGCCTGGCAGGATCAGGCACCCCTGGTCACGCGGATCGAGGCGCTCGCGGCACCGCGACCCACCACGCGCTGAGGCGGCTCACCCGCGGTGGACGGTTCCGCCGGCGGCTGACCGGCGCCCGCCGATTCGATCGCCGCCGAGACTGCGTGCCCGATCCGGCGCGAGGCAGGAAAATACCCGGGTTTGCACGGGTCATAAGCATGGACAACGGCCCGTTGATCAACGATCATGGGACGGCGACTTAACGCTTCTCTCATGCCAATTTGGGGCGTCCGGCAACGCGAACGGCAACGCGAACGGCAACGCGAATGACGACGCCCAAGGAGTTCGACGTGCCTCGACCGATTGCGTGCCACGCTCGCTCGGCCGTAGCGCACTGCCTCGCCCTCTCCCGGCTCAGCTGAGCCGGGCTCCATGCGAGTCGCATCCGACACCCGCCAGCTGGCCGTCGACCCCGGTGGCACGGCGGCCGTGGTCCTCGAAGTCGTCAACACCGGCGAGGTCATCGACGGCATCACCGCCCGCGTGATCGGCCTGCCGGACCAGCTCGTGAGCTCGCAGCCGGCCCTGCTGCCGCTGTTCCCGGACGCCAGCGGGCAGCTCACGCTGTCGCTGTCCGTGCCGCAGACCCATCCGGCCGGGCGGCACCCGCTCACCGTCGAGGTCGTGTCGCACGGGGCGCGGCTGCCCTCGCAGTTCGTCGACGTGGACATGGACGTCAGCGCGCGGCCGGCGATGCGGCTGGCCGCCCTGCCCCGCGTCATCCGGGCCCGCCGCAGCGGCCGCTTCGTCTTCGAGCTGACGAACGAAGGCAACGTGCCGCTGGACGTGACGCTGCGCGCTGCCGACGCCGACCGGTCATCGCGCACCGAGTTCGCCCCGGGGTCGGTGCGTCTGGAGGCCGGGGCCGTCGCGCCGGTGCTGCTCACCGTCCGGGGCCCGCGGATGTTCACCGGCGCGGAGATCGACCGGACGGTCAGCGTCGAAGCCGCCGCCCGGCGCGCCGAGGCGCTCACCGCTGCCCCCGCCGAGTCCGTGATCGAGACCGAGCCGCCGCTGATCCGCGAGACGAGCGTGCGGCTGCGGCAGCGGCCACTCGTCAGCCGCGGCCTGCTCACCGCGCTCATCCTGGTCGGCATCGTGGCGCTCTGGGCGGGCGTGTTCCTCCTCGGGCTGACGAAGGTCTTCTCCGGTGACCCGATGACCAAGTCCGCACCGGCCTCGTTCTTCGCCGCCAGCGCCGGCGGCAGCGGGTCCGGCGGCTCGAGCGGCGCGGGCGGTACCGGCGGTACCGGCGCTGCGGGTACCGGCGCTGCGGGTGCCGGCGGTACGGGTGCCGGCGCGGCACCGGCCGGTGCGCTGTCGAAGACCGGCCAGCTGCCGCCCGGGATGGGGGGCGAGATCACCGGCTCGGTGAACGCCGCGAACGACCAGCAGCCGGTGGGGCGGATCCTGGTGGAGGCGATCCGCATCGGCCGGAACGGCCCCGTGGTGGTGAGCTCGGCAGCCACCCAGGCCGACGGCAGCTACACCCTGGCCGGGCTGTTCCCGACGTCGTACTACATCAAGTTCAGCGCGAGCGGGTTCCGGCCGCAGTGGTACCCGGGCGCCGCGTCGCAGATTGGCGGGCAGCTCGTCACGGCGGTGGCGCAGGGCACGACCAAGGGCGTCAACGCGATCGTCAAGGGCAATCCGGCGAGCATCTCGGGCAAGGTCAACCCCGGTGACACGCTCACCCCGGTGACCACCACCGTCACCGCTCGCCCGCTGCTCGGCGCCGACACCGGGAAGGCGATCGCGACCACGACCACCAGCGCGGCGGGCCAGTACACCCTGCCGAACCTGCCCGCACCGGGCAGCTACCAGCTCACGTTCACCACCCCGGGATACCAGGCGAGCACGGTCGTCGACACGGTCAGCGGTGGCGACGAGCGGCTCGAGCCCACCGTCACCCTCGGCGCGAGTACCGGGCAGATCAGCGGCACGGTGGCCGACAAGGGCGCCGCGCTGGGCGGGGCGACGATCAGCACGACCGTCGGCGGCAAGGCCCTGACCGTCATCACCCCGACGACCGGTCAGGTCGGCGCCTTCGTCCTCGGGAACCTGCCGACGCCGGCCACCTACGTCATCACCTTCAGCGCGCCGGGGCACGGCAGCGTCACCACGATCGTCGACCTGACCGCGGGGCAGAGCCGCGCCGGCCTGACCGCGGACCTCGCCGCCGGAACGGGCAGCGTCACCGGCCGGCTGGTCGACGCCGCCGGCAACGGGCTCGGCGGCGCCACGGTCACGGTGGGCGGGGCGACGAGCTCAACGTCCGGCGCGACGGCGGGCACGGCCCCCACCACCACCACGCTCACCTCGGGGAGCGTCGGCAGCTTCGCGATCAACGGCCTCACCGCTCCGGGCGCGTACACCCTCACGTTCACGCTGGCCGGCTACTCCCCGGCGAGCGTGCCGGTCACCCTCAAGGACAACGGGGCGCCGCCGAACGTCCTGGTCACCCTCACCACGCAGCTGGGCAGCATCAGCGGCACCGTCTCGGCACCCGGCGGCGCGGCGCAGATCGGCGCCACCATCACCGCGACCAACGGCCACCGCTCCTGGACGGCGACGTCCAGCGCCGCGGGGGGAGCGCTGCCCAGTGGCGGGTACCTCATCTCCGGCCTGGAGCCGGGCACGTACAGCGTCACGGTGACTGCCCCCGGGCGCAGCCAGCAGACCGCCATGGTGACCGTGGTGGCCGGGCGGACGACGCGGCAGAACCTCCTGGTCGGGGGCTGACATGCGCGTCGACGTCACCCCCCGCCAGGCCGCGGTCATCCCGGGCCAGCAGCACCCCGTCACGATCACGATCACGAACACCGGGACGGTGATCGGCGGGTACACCGTGCGCATACTCGGCGCCGACCCCGGCTGGGTCACGCTGGACGCCGAGCAGATCTCGCTCTTCCCCGACGAGTCCCGCACCCTGGTCGCGATCGTCACGCCGCCGCAGGGCATCCCGGCCGGCTCCCGCCGCCTCGCCATCCAGGTGCGTGAGCTGACGCCGCCGGAGTCGAGCGCGATCACCGAGATCGACCTCACCGTCCCGTCCGCGAAGTCCATGCAGCTGCGCGTGGACCCGCTCGCCGTCACCGCCGGCAGCCGCGCGACGTTCAGCCTCGTCATCGAGAACACCGGCAACACCCCGATCGACGGATTGCTCGCCGGGGACGATCCGGAGAACAAGGTCGGGTTCCGTTTCGAGCCGGAGCGGGTGACGCTCTCGCCGGGCGAGCACGCGGTCGTGGACATGCGCGCCAAGGCACGGCGGCACGTGACCGGCTCACCCGCCGTCCGCATGCTGGGCGTCTACCTGGACGAGCTCCCCCCGGACCCGTTCTTCGACGGCCCGGATCCCGACCGCCCGCCGCCGGTCCGCGGTGAGCGTGAGGCGCTGGCGAACGCGACCTTCGTGCAGCGCGCGCTGCTGTCCCGCGGCCCGCTGTCGCTGCTCGGTCTGCTCGCCGCCGTCACGGTCTTCGCCATCGTGATCACGATCGCCCTGTCCCGCCTGGTCGGGCAGACCACCGCCGACCGCAACCTCGCGCTCCAGGTGGCCGCCGCGCGCAACCAGGGCGCGGCCACCGGCACGTCGAGCGTCTCCGGCACCGTGCACCTGCTCACCTCGGGCACGCCCGTCGCCGGCGTGGCGGTCAACGTCTTCGCGGCGACGGACACCACCACCCCCGTCGCCACCACCGCCACGAACACCAAGGGCGGCTACCAGGTCGGCAACCTGGCCGCGGGAAAGTACAAGATCAGCTTCCGCGGCGCGGGGTTCGTGCAGCTCTGGTACCCCGGCGCGGCCAGCGATGCCGACGCCACCACGGTCTCCCTGGACGCCGGCCAGCAGCAGGCCGGCCTGAACGTCAGCCTCGGCGGCGTGCCGGCCACGATCAGCGGCAGCGTCATCGGCGACGACGTCTCCGCCGCGACGCTGTACCTCGAGCGGCTGCCCAGCGGCACGTCCGGCGCCACCGCCGCGACGACCCTTCTCCCCGGCTCGACAACGCCCGGCGTCACGCCACCGCCGGACAACGGCGGGGCGATCGTCAAGACCATCCCGATCGGATCGGACGGCTCGTTCTCGCTGGCCAACGTCCCGTCCCCCAGCATCTACGACCTCGTCGTCACGAAGACCGGCTACGCCACCTCCACGCAGCGCATCGACATCGGCGCCGGCGAGAACCGCAGCGGCGTGCAGCTGCGGCTGGACAAGGGCGACGGCGTGATCACCGGCACGGTCAGCTCGGCCAGCGGCCCGCTCGGTGGCGTGACGATCACCGCGACGTCCGGGCAGAGCACCGCCAACACGGTGTCGCTCAACGTCGGGCAGGTGGGCACGTTCACGCTGCGCAGCCTGCCCACGCCGGCGACCTTCACCATCGTGGCCGGCCACAGCGGCTACGCCTCGCAGACGCTCACGCTCAGCCTCGCCGCCGGGCAGAAGCTGACCGGCGTCGTGATCACGCTGAGCCAGTCCGCCGGTGCGCTCAGCGGCACCGTGAGCCAGCTGCCCGCCGACACGGGGGCGCCCGGCGTGGCGGTCACCGTCACCGACGGGCTGCTCACGGTGCAGACCGCGACGGAGAGCACCGGCACGGTCGGCGCCTGGCACGTCGGCGGGCTGCCCGTGCCAGGCACCTACACGGTGACGTTCTCCCGCCCGGATCTCGCGTCACAGACCGTCTCCGTGTCGCTGGACGCGGGCGGCAACATCACGCCGGGCTCGCAGGGAGCGCGCATCACCGCAGCCGGCATCGCCGTCGCGCTGCAGTCCGCCACGGCCACCGTCTACGGCACGATCACCCAGCCGGGCAGCACCGCGTCCTGCGGCGAGACGAAACTCGGCGAAGCAGCCGTGACGCTCAGCTCGGGCGCGTCGTCCTTCACGGTGACCTCCGCGAGCGCGGCGCCGCACTGCGGGCAGTACCGGCTCGAGCAGGTGCCACCCGGCACGTACACGCTCACGGTGAACGCCGGCAGCGGCACCAGCCCCAGCTCGCAGGTGATCACGTTGAACTTCGGCGATCAGCTGCGCAAGGACGTGCAGCTCGCCAGGCCGGCATCGCTCGGCGGCGTGGTCCAGCATCTCGACACGGAGACCTCGGTCGAGCAGCCCCGTAGCGGCTGGACGGTCTTCCTCTACCTGTCCGCGCAGTACCCCAACGTGGTCGCCCGCAGCACCACGACCGATGCCAGCGGCGCGTTCACGTTCAGCGGCATCGACGCGGGCAGGTACATCGTCGCCGTGGGGCCGACGTCCGACCCGGCGAACGCGACGAACACGAAGGCGGTCACGGTGCAGCCGAGCCAGCAGCTCTCCGGCGTAACCATCGAGGTGGACCAGTGACCAGCCCGAGGCCGCCGCGCCGCTTCGACGAGCCGCCGCCGAGCATCCTCGTCGACGCGCAGCTGCGCACCGGAGCCGGCACGCCGGTCACCGCGCACCTCATGGTGACCAACCACTCGCCCGAGCCGCGGATCATGGCCGTCACCGCGCTGGGTGTGGACGCGTCCTGGCTGCCGCACCCCAGCCGCAGCCGCCCGGTGCTGCCCGGTGAGAGCATCGCCGCCGAGCTCACGCTGAACCCAGCGGCGGGGACGATGCCGGCGCGGTATCCGCTGGCCGTCGCTGTGCAGGCGCTCGACCCGGTGTCCGAGCAGGCCACCGCAGCGACGGCGATCGCCGAGATCGTGCTTGTGGTCGACGCGCCCGGCCAGATCGCCGTCGAGCTCGATCCGGCCGCTGCCTCCGCCGTGTTCGGCAAGCGGATGGCCGTCGTCCTGCACAACGCGGGGCCGACGCCGGCGACGGTGCAGCTGGAGGCCCGCAGCCCGCACAGCACCCAGGTCACGCTCGGACAGGAAGTCGTCGACGTGCCCGCGGGGCAGACGGTGCGCGTGGCCGGCCGGCTGCGGATCGCGCGCCCCCAGCTGTTCGGCGGCCGGTCCCGCCACACGTACACGGTCACCGCGCGCAGCTCCGGGGCCCCGCGCCATGCCGAGGGGTCGCTCACCTCGCGCCCGATGTTCGGGTCGTTCGGCACGAAGGTCGGCGTGCTGGTCGCGGTCGTCGCGCTGTGGGCCGCGCTGGCCATCGTGTTCATTCCGAAGCTGGCCGACTCGACGCGCAACAAGCAGAACAAGGTGGCCTCCGGCCAGACGACCGCGCAGAGCGCCTCCCCCGGCCCGGGTGCGTCCAGCGGCGGCGACGGGTCGGGTGGCGGCGGCTCCGGCGGCTCCGGGGGTGCAGGCGGCGGCTCAG
>JAVHVL010000047.1:0-7600 GCA_032160565.1 Pseudonocardiales bacterium
GTTCAACCGGCACACGATGCCGTGGAATCCAAGATCCGCTCGCACGGCCGACCGGTCGGCGGCGCTCTGAATTCGGGGGTCAAACCAGGGTCAAATGATCAAGGGCTCCAGCGCCGTGGCGCTGGAGCCCTTGATCTATCGGTACTTCGTTGTAGCGGGGGCAGGATTTGAACCTGCGACCTCTGGGTTATGAGCCCAGCGAGCTACCGAGCTGCTCCACCCCGCGCCGGTGACACCACTGTACCTGGCGGGGTCACGTCACTCCAAACCGCCGCCGCCTACCGCCTACTTCGTCCCTGTCGGGCTGGGCGACGCGGTCGGCGAGGCGGACACGCCGTACTTGGCCTCGTACTGCTGCAGCAGTTTCTGCACCTTCGCCTGCGCCTGGCCGATCACCGCGAAGTCGCCGCTCTTGTACGCGTTCTGCAGCTCGCTGAATGCGCTGTTGAGCTCGGCGAGCATCGCGTCCTTGCTCACGGGCGCCGTCGGCGACGCCGTCCCCGTGGTCGACGGTGTTGCCGTCGGCGAACTCGACGATGGCGGCGGCGTCGTGGCGCCGAGCTCCTTCAACGTCTGCCCGACGGTATGACCGGGTTGGAGATCGCTGAGCGCCGCCGACAGCGTCGCCCCGTAACCGATCGCGTCCCCGTAGGTGACGAGCACGCGTTGCAGTGTGGGATAGGTGGACTGCACGTACAGCGGTTCCACGTACAGGAACGAGTTGCCGAGCGGGAGGGTCAGCAGGTTGCCGTGGATGATCCGCGACTGACCGGTATCGAGCAGAGTGATGTCCTCTGAGATCTGCGATTGCGTCTTGAAGACGTTCGCGATCTGTTGCGGACCTTGGATGGCGGTCTTGTTGGGCACGACGAGAACGGTCATCTTGCCGTAGTCCGGCCCGGCATCGCTGTTGACCGAGATGTACGCGGCGAGGTTCGGCGAGTTGTTCACCGTCATCGGCGTGGTGAGCTGGAACTGCGGGGTGGTGCTCTTGCCCGCGGGCGGGTTGGCGAGCACGTAGTACGGCGGCTGGTCGCCCGACGTCGCGAACGGGTCCGTCGGCACCGTCCACTTGTCCGCGACGTTGTAGAACCGCACCGGGTCGTCGACGTGGTACTGCTCGAGAAGCGACCGCTGCACGTCGAAGATGTCCTGCGGGTACCGGATGTGCGAGCGGATGTCGTCGGGCATCGCTGAGGCCGGCTTCACCGTCCCCGGGAAGATCTTCATCCACGACTTCAGGATCGGGTCGTTGCTGTCCCACTGGTACAGCGTCACGGTTCCGTCGTATGCGTCGACGGTCGCCTTCACCGAGTTACGTATGTAGTTGATCTGCGTGTTCGCCTGGTCCTTGGCGACCGACGTGCCGGTGAGATCGGACAGCGACTTGCGCTCCGAATACGGGTAGTTCGCCATCGTCGTGTACGCGTCGACGATCCACACGATCCGGCCGTTGGCCACGACGGGATAGGGGTCACCGTCGACCGTCAGGTAGGGGGCCACCTTCTCGACGCGCTGCCGCGGGTCGCGGTTGAAGATCAGCTTCGCACCGTTGGCGCTGACCGCGTTGTTGAGCAGGAAGTTGGTCTGCTTGTAGTTCACCGCGAAGGCGAGCCGATGCATGAAGCTGCCCAGTGACACGCCGCCCGTGCCTTGGTACGTGGTTCGCGAGTCGGCGCCGTCGTACTCCCGCTGCGAGCCCTGCGCGCCCACGATCGAGTAGTCGGTCATCAGCTCGCCGTAATAGACCTGCGGGGTGGTGAGGTTCAGCGGGCCGACCGGCGGGATGCCGCCCTCGGTGTAGTCCTGCGTCTTGCCGTTCGTGACGTCCTTGTCGGCCTCGGCGGCAACCATTCCGTAGCCGTGCGTGTAGAACGTGTGCAGGTTGATCCAGTTCCCCTGCGAGCCGCGGAGGTTCGACGGCACCAGCTCACGCACACCGACGACGTAGTCGTGCTCCGTGCCGTTGATCGTGTAGCGGTCCATGTCGAGGTTCGGCGCGAAGCCGTACGGTGCCCGGATCCGCTGCGCGTTCGTGACGGTCGGGGAGACCACGTTGGGGTCGAGGATGCGGATGTTGTCGACCGTGGTGTCCGTCGGGGTGATCGCGCCGACGCTGGGGCTCGACGTCGCCTCGTAGTCCTGGTAGCTGACCGTGCCGTTGGGGTCCTTGGTCACCTGGCCGGTCGTGCCCTGCTCACTGCCCGTGACGATGCCGTACGCCGCGCGAGTCGCCTGGATGTTCCGCGCGATGTACGGCGCCTCCTTCGTGCTCGCGTTCGGCTTCACGGACACCTGCTGCACGATGGCCGGGTAGATGCCGCTGATCAGGATGCTCATGATGAGCAGCACGACGAAGCCGATCCCTGGCAGCATCGCGCTGCGCAGCCACATGCTCGCCAGGACGCCGATCGCAATGATGACGGCGACCCAGAACAGGATCGTCTTGGACTGCAGGGACGCGTGCACGTCGGTGTAGGACGCACCGGTGAACTTGCTGCGTGAGGAGAACACCAGCCCGTAGCGGTCCAGCCAGTACGCAATGGCCTTCAGCGCGACGAACACGAAGACGAGCACGGTGAGGTGCCGGCGGGCGGACAGGGTGATCTTCGGCCCCGGCGTCTGCAGGCGGATGGCCCCGGACAGGTAGTGCACGCCCACCGACAGCACGAGGGCGAAGAGGATGGAAGTGAAGCCGAAGCCCAGCATCAGCCGGTACGCCGGATAGTCCCAGGCGAAGAAGGAGATGTCGCGGTGGAACTGCGGATCCTTGACGCCGAAGGACACGCCGTTGATCCAGAGCAGCCAGGTCTTCCAACTTGATTGAGCGGACAGCCCGGCCGCCAGCAGGGCGATGATCATGATCGTGGCGAGGATCAGCTTCTTGCGCGGCTCGACCATCACCCGATAGCGCTCGAGGTTCTGCTGTTCCTGCGACATGGGCCGGAACGGCGGCCGCAGCAGGTAGGCCACGACCAGGTTGGCGCCGATGATCACCGCCATCAACACGCCGAAGATCAAGAACAGGGTGAGGCGAGTCCAGAAGATCTTCGTGTAGACGTGGCGGAAGCCGACCTCGCCGAACCAGAGCCAGTTGATGTACACGCCCGTCAGGGATGTCGCGACGATCAGCAGCACGATCAGGACGCCGACCAGGGACAGAGCGATCTTCCACCGGCGTGACAGCATCAGGCTCGGCATCGGCGGCCGCATGGCCACGGGCTACTCCCTCGACGGGTTATTCGGCTGTTCGCACAACGTACCGGCCCCGCCACGGGTTCCGGATCAGGCCGGTGCGGCACGATGGCCGGGTGACGCCATCCGCACCCGCATTCCTGGAATCAGTCGCCGCGGAGATCGAAGCGCACGTCGGGCTGGCCGGCTGGGATCTGCCCCCGTCTCTGTTCGCGTTGGTGCGGGCCGCCCAGTTCGCCGCGGACGAACCGGAGACGGCCGCCCGTCTCGGCCTGGACGGCGCGGTGGGCGACGCGCTGACCCCGATCGAGCAGGACGAGCTCCCCGATGGCGCGCTGGACGAGGTCCTCGCCGGCATCGCCTGGCCGGATTCCGTGGCCGGCTGCGCGCTCAGCCAGGAGATCGTCCTGCTGCCGCCGTCCGCCGAGGCCGAGGTGGCGGACGGCCCAGGGGGGGTCAGCGCGGCGGTCAGCCACCCCGAGCGCAGGGAAGCCCGCCTCGTCGTGGCCGTGCTGCGCGGCGGCGAGAGCGCGGCGGTGCTGCGCCTGCGCGGCACGGACGGCGCCGATGACGAACTGCTCACCGGGCCGGACCTCGCGCCGAACCTCGTCGAGGCGCTGCTCGCGACGCTCACCTAACCCGTTCAGACCCTGAGCCGGCCTCCGGTTCAGCAGTGGGGTACGGCCTGGCCGGTCTGGATGGCGAGCAGGTCCTGCACGGCGTGGTGGAGCGTGTCGACCTTCACCACGTTCAGACCCTTGGGCGTTGCCCCCTTGACGTCCGCACAGTTGCCCGCCGGCGCGAGGAAGACTGTGGCGCCCGCGCCTCGTGCGGCGATCATCTTCAGCTGGATACCGCCGATGGGGCCGACGTTCCCCGTCGCGTCGATGGTGCCGGTGCCGGCGATGAACATCCCCTTGGTGAGGTCGGCCGTGCCGACCTTGTCCATGATCCCGAGTGCGAACATCAGCCCGGCGGACGGCCCGCCGATCTGGTTGCCCAGCCCCAGGTCGACGGAGAACGGGGTGGCGCAGACCGGCCCCACCTCGATCCCGATCCGGGCGCCCGTCTGGCCGGCGTTGGGAGTGCCGAGGGTGATCGTCTCGGTGACCGTCTTACCGGCTCGGATCACCTGGACCGACACTTGATTGCCCGGCTTGGCGGTGCGCAGCAATGCCGTCAGCATGGCCGCGGAGTCGATCGGCTTGCCGTCGAGGGTCTGCAGGATGTCCGCGGGCTTCAGCTTGCCCTGTGCCGGGCTGTCGGCCTGCACGACGATGACGCCGAACTTCGCCGGGTAGCCGAGTTCGCACGATGCCGCGGCGATCGCGTCGTCCTGCGACGTGGCGAAATCCTGCGCATTCGCCTTGTCCACCTGCTTCTGGCTCTGGCCAGGGGGGTAGATCGACGACTTCGGCACGACCACCTCGTCGTGCAGGAGCCAGCCGTTGAGGGCGGCGAATGCGTTCAGCGGCTGGGTCGAGACGTTGACCGTCGTCATGTTCAGGTGCCCGGACGTGGCCTTCGGCGCCGTGCCGTTGATGACGATGATCTGCGAACCGGACCCGTCGGTGCCCAACGTGTTGTAGGTCGGCCCGGGCGAAAGGATCACGTACGGGACCGGCAGGATGAGCGCCAGGACGAAGAGCACGAGGAAGAGCACTCCCCCGACAACGAGGGTGCGGACACGGCGACTCACCCGGGCACCCTATCTGCCGAGTTTGTGGGGCATCTGTCAGCGCGGTTGGGTGCGCTCGACTCCCCGCGCCGGCTGCACCAGCGCATCGAGGTAGTCATGGTGCGCGCGCATCGCCTCGTCGGTGCCGGGCAGGCGCCCCGGCCGACCGCGCCACCAGGACCAGGTCGCGCCGAGGACGGTCATGACGATCGGTGCGGCCAGCCAGAGCGCCCAGGACATGCTCGCGACCGTACCGGCGCCCCGCCGCCGACCGTCGATGCCCCGCCGTTCGCCGTCGGCGTAGCGCAACCTCGAGGAGGAACAAACGGCGCGCGCCGCTCGTCGCTACTACCGTGACCAGCATGAGTAGCAACGTTCCGTTCGGCTTCGGCGGAGGTGACCGCGAACCCGGCGGCGGAGACGACCTCTCCGGCGCGATGCCGCTGTTCGCCGAGCTGCAGAAACTGCTCTCGTGGTCCGGCGGGCCGGTGAACTGGGACCTCGCCCGGCAGCTGGCCGTCTCCACCCTCGGCGGCGCCCAGCAGCCGGTCAGCCCCGCCGACCGGGCCGGGGTGGCGGAGGCGGTGCGCCTCGCCGACCTGTGGCTGGACGAGGTGACCGAGCTGCCCAGCGGAGTGCACACGGCGGAGTCGTGGACGCGCCTGGAGTGGATCGAGAAGACACTGCCGGTCTGGGCCGCATTGTGCGATCCGGTGGCCGCGCGAGTCGTCGCCGCCATGTCGAGCGCGATCCCGGCCGAGCAGTTGGAGGCGATGGGCCAGGGCAATCCCCTGGCGGGGATCATGACCCAGGTCGGCGGGCTGATGTTCGGCGCCCAGGTCGGCCAGGGGCTCGGCGGGCTGGCTCAGGAGGTCGTCGCCGCGACCGACGTCGGGATCCCGCTCGGCCCCAGCGGCGTAGCGGCGCTGGTGCCGGAGAACGTCGCCGCGTTCGGTGAGGGGCTGGAGCGCCCCGCCGAGGAGGTGCGGCTGTACCTCGCGCTTCGTGAGGCCGCGCACCAGCGGCTGTTCGCCCACGTGCCGTGGCTGCGGCAGCGGCTACTCGACACCGTGGAGGCGTACTCACGTGGCATCAGCGTCGACATGTCCGCCGTCGAACGGGCGATGAGCGAGGTCGACCCCACGGATCCGCAGAGCGTGCAGAACGCCTTGACCGGCGGGCTGTTCGCCCCGGAGGAGACGCCGGAGCAGCAGGTGGCGCTGCGCCGCCTGGAGACATTGCTGGCGCTCGTCGAGGGTTGGGTGGACGCCGTCGTCGCAGCGGCCGCCGGTGAGCGCATGCCCGGTGCGGAGGCGCTGCGCGAGGCGTCGCGACGTCGCCGCGCCACCGGCGGGCCGGCGGAGCAGACGTTCGCCACGCTGGTCGGGCTGGAGCTGCGGCCGCGGCGGCTGCGGGAGGCCGCCGCCCTGTGGTGGGGCGTCACCGAGAAGCACGGCATAGCCGGGCGTGACGCCATCTGGTCGCACCCGGACCTGCTGCCCACGGCCGACGATCTGGACGACCCCCTCGGGTTCGCCGACACGATCGGCGGCGAGCAGCTGACCGGGTCGGATGCCGAGGCGCCCACCGCGCCGCCGGCCGTCGAGGCTCCCGACGAGGAGCCGGACGGCAGCTGATCAGGTAATTCGGCTCAGCCGGCCGCCGGATCGTCCTCGGCCGCGTCGTCGCCGGCAAGATCGTCCTCGATCGGCAGGTGCGCCGCCGCGCTGACGCCGTCGAGGTAGCCACGGGCCCGCTCCGTGCGCGGATACCGCGCGATCAGCGCCCAGAAGTCCGGGCCGTGACCGGGGACGAGCAGGTGCGCGAGCTCGTGCAACAGCACGTAGTCCTGCACCCAGGTCGGCATCTCGCGCAGCTTGTCCGACATCCGGATGGTGCGGTCCGCCGGGGTGCACGACGCCCACCGGGTGCGCATGGTGCCGACCCAGCGCACGCTCGCCGGCCGCGCCCGCCCGCCGAGATATGTGGCGGACAGCTCGGCGGCACGCCGGGCCAGTGCGGCATCCGTGGTGCCCCGCCGCCGGGCGCGCTGCGTGCCCGCATCCAGGCGGGCGACCATCTTGGCCACCCACTCCGCCTCCTCGGCGCGTGTGAAGCGCCCCGGGATCATCACCACGATCCGCTCGCCGTCGCGATATGCCGACACCGTCCGCCGCCTCCGCGCGCTGCGGCGCACCTCTACCTCGACCGTCACGGAGCACACGGTATCCGCCCCGGCCGACAGCCCCGCAATCCACAACAGAACGGCGGTTTTCCACAGTTGGCGAGGCACTTATACAGAGGCCCTCCACAGGGTTATCCACAGGTGTGGACATTGACTTCAGGGTTACCGTCGTCAGGTTTTCCGGGACTCGGCAACATCATCGCGCGCAGGTATCGACCTGTGGACAAGCGGGCTGAGGCGACGATCCGGTGCGAGGGTGTGGATATGTCCGGAAAAGTCGCGGTCAAGATCATGTTGAGCCCGTTCGCGCGGCTGCTGTGGCGCAGCGCCGACGTCGTGCAGCTGGAACTCGGCGGCCAGGCGGTGCTGGTCGAGGGCGTCGACCCGGCGCTGATCCGCCAGCTGGTGCCGCGTGCCGGCGCGGACGCCCCACCGCAGCCGGACTGGCCCGACGGATGGGGCGACGCGGCCAGCCGACACTCGCTGCACACCCTCGCCGAGGCAGGCTACCTGTGGCCGAACGACGACGACGACGGGCTGCT